>NZ_LFJT01000029.1:0-79420 GCF_001682645.1 Delftia sp. JD2 | reverse complement strand
GGTGGTTGCGGGGTTGCAGTCCTGCCGAAGGACAGGACTGCTTCGTGATCTGACTCGCTGCGGTTGTCTGAGCGGAGTTCACGCAGTGAACGCAGCGAGTTCCGCAGCGAACCCCGCAACCGCCACGACGCAGGTTGCCCCGCAGCGAAGCGAAGGGGTCGCGGACATCCGGGTCGCCTTTTCTTGGCCTACGTTCTTTTGGCGAAGCAAAAGAAGGTAGGTCGGCCGCCGGGCCGAGACCCGGCCTCGAAAAACAACCCCCCGGCAGGGAACAAAACAGATCCCTGAACCCATCAGGAAGACTCAGCGCCCACCCTGAAAACTACGCGTGCTGTACAGATCCGCCGGCAGCCGCGACAGCAGCGGCAGACCAGACACCGCATCCACCGGCTGCCTCTCGATGTAGTTGAAGAACACATCGGAATCGAGCACGCCAATGTCCAGACGGCGCGCATCAGGCACGGCCGCCAGCGTCTTGTAGCCATCGCCACCCGTGGCATTGAAGCTCAGCACGAACAGCTTGTAGGTGCGCGCCGTATCCAGCGGCTTCCACGTCTTGCTCGCGTTGTCATACACCTCGATGCCCGACACGCGCTGGCCGGCCGCCGCTGCCGCATTCACGTCAAAGCGCAGGCCGCCCGTGTAGGGGTAGGGGCCGGTCGTGCCGCTGGGGCCGTACACGGCCTGCAGGCCGTCCTCGAGCATGCCCTTGACTTCCGTGCCGGTGATGTCCAGACGGAACAGCTTGTTGCCGAAGGGCAGGACCTGGATGACCTGGGCGGCCGTGGTCTGGCCCAGCAGCGGGATGCGCACGCCGCCGCCGCTTTGCAGGGTGATGTCGGCGCCGCCGTAGTGGCGGTTGGCTTCTTCCAGGTAGGCCTGGGCCACGAGCTGCTGGATGTCGCCGCCGCGCACGCTGACGCTGCCTTCGGCATTGCAGGCTGCGCTGGACTGGCTGTAGTTCATGGTGCCGACGCCGCCGGGCACGCGGCGCGAGCACAGTTCCTGGGGCACGGTGGCGACCTGCTTGAGGTTGAACTGGGCGACCTTGTCCTTGAACGGCTGCAGCGCGGCGGTGGCCTTGGCCGAGGGCGTGGTCACGCGCAGCACGCCGGTGGCGGCGGCGCTGGCCTTGAGAGCGGTCTTTTGCGCATCGGTGGCGGCCTTGCCGGCGATGGTGAAGCTGTCGCCGATCAGCACATGGGGCGTGCCCGTGCACTGGGTGACGCGGCCGTCGGCGTCGAACTGGACCTTGAGGTCGCCGACGACCTGGGCGTACTCCCAGGCCTGGACCACGCAGACGGGGCTGCCGTCCTTGTCGGCCAGGCGCGTGGGGTAGGCGCCGCCGGGCGTGCCCACGCCGGTGGTGTTGAGCACGTCGGGGCCGAGCAGGGTGTGCGAGTCGCCGCCCACGACCACGTCCACGCCGCTGAGCTTGGGCACGATCTGGCGGTCGTACTCATAGCCCACATGGCTCATGACGATGATCTTGTTGATGCCCTTGGCGCGCAGCGCGTCGATTTCGCGCTGGGCCGCCGTGGCCTCGTCCTCGAAGGTGGTGTCGGCATCGGGGCTGGACGATGCCTTGGTCTTGCCCGCAATGGTCAGGCCGACGATGCCGATCTTCTGGCCGCCGCGCTCCACCACGGTGGAGGGGTTCACATAGCCGGGCGCCTTGGCCGCGTTCAGGGCCGAGTTGGCGCCAAAGCGCACGTTGGCGCTGAGCACGGGCGTCTTGCAGGTGCCGGCGCGCAGGCGGTCCAGGAAGGACTTGAGGCCGCTGTCGCCCTTGTCGAACTCGTGGTTGCCCAGCGTGAAGGCGTCAAAGCAGACGGTGTTCATGAGCGCGGCATCGGCCTCGCCGTCGGCGCCTGCGCGGTTGAAGTACAGCGTGCCGGTGAGCGCGTCGCCGGCGTGCAGCTTGAGCACGTTGGGCGACTGCGCGGCCAGCTCCTCGATGGCCTGGGTCACGCGCGCAAAGCCTGCGGCGTCCACGGCCACGGCTTCGGCCTTGCCCGTGCCGGCGTCCAGCTGCAGGGTCTTGCTCTTGGACTCCAGCGTGGAGTGGTGATCGTTGATGTGCAGAATGCGCAGCTCCAGCGGCTGGCCTGCGGGCGTGTCGTTGCCGGAGCCGCCGCAACCGGCGATCAGGGCGGAGGCAGCCAGGGCCACGGCCAGCGGGCGCAGGGCGGGGCGATGGGAGGTCAAGGACATGAACGGGTTCTCTCTGTATCGGTTTGTCACGGCCGCCGATGCTGGGCAAGGCTGATGACACGGCGATGAAATCGCCTTGCAGGGGGCTTGACCTTGACATGGTGGCAATCTCTAAAGTGCCTGCATGCGAGAACAAAGGAGTCAGGCAATGAATGCATCGACCAAGGCCGGCATGGCCATAGACCTGCCCGTTCAGGGCATGACCTGCGCCTCCTGCGTGGGGCGTGTGGAACGCGCGCTCAAGAAGCTGCCCGGCGTGCAGGAGGCCGTGGTCAACCTGGCCACCGAAAAGGCCAGCATCCGCTTCGAGGGCGCGGCCGACCTGCCGGCCGCCATTGCAGCCATCGAGAAGGCCGGCTACGAGGTGCCCCAGTCCAGCGTGGAACTGGAGGTGGAGGGCATGACCTGCGCCTCCTGCGTGGGCCGCGTGGAGCGTGCGCTGAAAAAGGTGGAGGGCGTGCAATCGGCCAGCGTGAACCTGGCCACCGAACGTGCAGTGGTGACGCTGGCTGGCAGTGCAGATGTGGCGGCCCTTGTGGCAGCTGTGCACAAGGCCGGGTACGAAGCGCGTCCGCTGGGCGCCAGCGCGAACCCGGCCAGTGAGGGCGATGCAGCGCAGTCGCCGGCCGAAGACGGCACGGAGCAGCGCCAGGCGCGCGAGCGGGCCTCGCTCAAGCGCTCGCTGGTCGTGGCCACGGTGTTTGCTTTGCCGGTGTTCGTGCTGGAGATGGGCGGCCACATGGTGCCGGCCTTCCACCACTGGGTGGGTCAGGCCATCGGCACGCAGAACAGCTGGTACCTGCAGTGCCTGCTGTCGGCCATCGTGCTGTTCGGGCCGGGCCTGCGCTTTTTCCAGAAGGGCATTCCCGCGCTGCTGCGCGGCGCGCCCGACATGAATTCGCTGGTGGCCGTGGGCACCTCGGCGGCGTTTGCCTATTCGCTGGTGGCCACCTTCGTGCCGCACTGGCTGCCGGCCGGCACGGTGAATGTGTATTACGAGGCGGCGGCCGTGATCGTGGCGCTGATCCTGCTGGGCCGCTTCATGGAGGCGCGCGCCAAGGGCAATACCTCGGAGGCCATCCGCCGCCTGGTGCGACTGCAGGCCAAGACGGCGCGCGTGCGCAAGGACGGCGCCGTGCAGGAAGTGGACATCGCCGCCGTGCGTGCGGGCGACACCATCGAGGTGCGGCCCGGCGAGCGCATTCCCGTCGATGGCGAGGTCATCGAGGGCAGCAGCTTCGTCGATGAATCCATGATCAGCGGCGAGCCCGTGCCGGTCGAGAAAACCCTGGGTGCCGAACTGGTCGGCGGCACGGTGAACCAGAACGGCGCGCTGGCCTTTCGCGCCACCAAGGTGGGCGCGGACACGCTGCTGGCGCAGATCATCCGCATGGTCGAGCAGGCCCAGGGCTCCAAGCTGCCCATACAGGCGCTGGTGGACCAGGTCACCATGTGGTTCGTTCCGGCCGTGATGGCCGTGGCCCTGCTGACCTTCGGCGCATGGCTGGCCTGGGGGCCGTCGCCCGCACTGAGCTTTGCGCTGGTCAATGCCGTGGCCGTGCTCATCATCGCCTGCCCCTGCGCCATGGGCCTGGCCACGCCCACCTCCATCATGGTGGGCACGGGCCGGGCCGCGCAGATGGGCGTGCTGCTGCGCAAGGGCGAGGCCCTGCAGACCCTCAAGGACGCCCGCGTGGTGGCTGTGGACAAGACGGGCACGCTGACGCGAGGCCGCCCCGAACTGACCGACCTGGTGCTGGCCCCCGGCTTCGAGGGCGAGCGCAGCCGCGTGCTGGCGCTGGTGGCGGCCGTGGAGGACCGCTCCGAGCACCCGATTGCGCGCGCCATCGTGGATGCTGCCAAGGCCGAGGATCTGCCGCTGGGTGCTGTTGAGCGCTTTGAATCGGTCACGGGCTTTGGCGTGCGCGCCCAGGTGGGCGGCGTGCGCGTGGAGATCGGTGCCGACCGCTTCATGCGCGAATTGGGCCTGCAGGTGGACACGCTGGCAGACGAGGCCGCGCGCCTGGGCGACGAAGGCAAGACGCCGCTGTATGCCGCGGTGGACGGTCGCCTGGCCGCCATGATCGCCGTGGCCGATCCCATCAAGGACAGCACGCCGGCCGCCATTGCTGCGCTGCACGGCCTGGGCCTGAAGGTGGCCATGATCACCGGCGACAACCGCCGCACGGCCGAGGCCATCGCCCGCCAGCTGGGCATCGACGAGGTGGTGGCCGAGGTGCTGCCCGGCGGCAAGGTCGATGCCGTCAAGCGCCTGAAGGCCGAGCACGGCACGCTGGCCTATGTGGGCGACGGCATCAACGACGCGCCGGCCCTGGCCGAGGCCGATGTGGGCCTGGCCATCGGCACGGGCACGGACATCGCCATCGAGGCGGCCGACGTGGTGCTGATGTCAGGCGACCTGGGCGGCGTGCCCAATGCGATCGCGCTGTCCAAGGCCACCATGGCCAACATCCGCCAGAACCTGTTCTGGGCCTTTGCCTACAACGTGGCCCTGATCCCCGTGGCCGCAGGCCTGCTGTACCCCGTCAACGGCACGCTGCTGTCGCCCGTGTTCGCGGCCGGGGCCATGGCGCTGTCCAGCGTCTTCGTGCTCAGCAACGCGCTGCGCCTGCGGCGTTTCAATCCGCCGCTGGCGGCAGGGCGCTGAACGACGAAGGGCGTCAGCCGGGCAGCTTGGGGACGTCTATGAAGTCGTCCAGGCTCAGGCCTTTTTCCTTGAGCAAGGCTTCTAGCACGGGCTGCAGGCGGCCCAGGCTTTGCTGCACGGTCTCGCGCACCGTGTCCACCACGACCTGGGTGCTGCGGTCGATCTCAACATTGAGCAGGTCGCCCACGCCCTTGGACTCGAACACGGTCATGCGGCGCGTCTCGGGGATCAGCCAGACCTCGAACCAGCCTGTCTGGCGGTCCACCTCGGACACCGTGAGGCTGGCGCCGTTGATGGCGATGTAGCCCTTGGCGAACACGTAGTGGCGAAAGCCCTCGGGAATGCCGAAGCGGATGCGGTGGTTGGTGTCGCTGGAGGCCACTTCCAGCACGGGCGAGGTGAAATCCACATGGCCCGACAGCGGATGACCGCCGATCTCGGCGCCATCCTTTGCCGCGCGCTCCACATTGACGCGCCCGCCCTCGGCATAGCCGCCCAGCGTGGTGATGTTCAGGCTTTGCAGCATCACATCGAACGTGGCGCGCGTGGGCGAGAGGATCTCGGTCACCGTCAGGCACACGCCGTCGGTGGAGACGCTGGCGCCGATGGCCAGGTCCTGGCAGAAGCCTTCGGGAAAGTCGAGGGTGAAGGTGCGCAGGCCGTTCTGGTCGCGCAGCGCGGCAATGCTTGCCACGGCCTGGATGATGCCGGTGAACACGATGTGGGATTCCTTGGAGCCGCCCGGTCGGCGGCGAAGCGGGTATTTTGCATCGCGGCGCTGCGCTGCGGGGGCGCAGGCCGGCGTGTCCCTGCGGGCATCAGGCCGGAGCCGCTGCCTCTTCCCACCAGCCGCTGAGCAGGGCTGGCGGCCGCTGCGCCGCATGCACCCAAGCACAGGACGGCCAGGCATCCTGCTGCACGTTCATGCCCGCATAGATGCCGTAGCCGGGGCCGGCCGCGATCTCGCCTTCGGCATGCAGGGTCTCGCCCGCGCGGATGCTGCAGGCCGCACGGATGTCGCCCAGCGCGCGCATGCCCCAGTCCACCTCGATGTGGCTGCCGCCTTCCACGTCGGCGCCAGCGTACAGGCCATGGCCCAGCTCGATCAGGCCGCTGGCGCGGATGCTGCCGCCCGCACGCAGGCCCTTGCCGCAGCGGATGGCGCCCTGCACCTCGATGTCCTGGCCGGCCTGGGCGCCGCCGGCCAGGCGCAGGTCGGCGCCGCAGCGCAGCTCCCAGCCGGCGCGCACGTCCTCGGCGCGCAGTTCCTCGTGCACGTCCACGCTCCAGGCGGCCTTGACCAGGCCGCCGGCCTGCAACGGGCCGCTGCAGAAGATGGCGCCGCCACTGTGCAGGTCCTGGCCGGCCTCGATGCGGCCGGCGTGGATGCCGGCGCCGGCCTGCAGCGTGCGGCCCACGGCCAGCAGGCCGGGTACGCGCAGCTCGCCATGCACGACGACGCTGCCCGAGAACACCAGGGCATCGGCCTCCAGGTGATCGACCTCCAGCACGGCGTCGGTGGGTCCGAACTGGTTCATGAGCCAGCGCGCGTCCTCGACGCGGCCATCGCCCACCAGGGCATCGAGCACGCGCTGGTAGTCGTTGCCGTCATGGCGGTTGCGCACGAACCAGCGAAAGCCCGCCGCGCAGGGGCTTTTGGCACGCAGAAAGTTTTGGGAGAGTTCCATGTCCATCATCGGCTCCGGGGTCAAGGCGGCTGCGCCATGCGGCGGCGCGGCCGAAAAGGCGTGCAGGCCAGGGAGATGCGGGGCGTGGGCCGGCAGCTCCTGGCATGCGCTTCGCATGCGGGATTCGCTGCGGGGGCCGTGCGGGAAGCTGGGGTGGACCTCAGGCTTTCCGCACGGCGGCGGAAAGCAGGGCCGTGAAGCCGCACAGGCTGATGAAGGCCGTGGGCACGCCGTGCACGCGCTGCGGCCGCTGCGCGCGCAAGGCGGTGCAGCGGGTCGGGGCGTGGCGGAAAAGGCGTGTATGGGCCATGGACAGGGGCAGGAGCAGCCGCGATTATGCCGCGAGGCCATTTGCGCACGGGGGCATGGGGCCGTGTACAGGACGGGGCTTCGTTGCTTTGGGTAACATCACGGACCCTGCGGGCGCCCGGTGGAGGACCATCGGCGCCCGGTTGCCCTGCTGCGCGGCGATCGGCCCGGCAGGGTCCTCTCGCCAAGAGAAGCCCATGAATTCCAAGACTCCCCCCTCGTTCCTGAGCCGCATCGCCATCGCGATCGGCAGTTTCTTCGCCATCCTCGGCAACGGCCCCCTGGCCGCCGATGTGTCCCGCCTGCGCGACGGCGAGCCGCTGGCCGCCGACGTGCCGCCGCCCGCACCCAAGGAGGTGCGCGTGGAGGTGCCCGTGGACCGGATCGTCGAGGTCCGTGTCGAGGTGCCTGTCGAGAAGGTGGTCGAGAAAGTGGTTGAAAAGCGTGTCGAGGTGCCGGTCGAGAAGATCGTCGAAAAGACCATCGTGGAGCCGGCCGCACCCGCTGGCACTGCCGCCCTGCAGCTGCTGGGCCTGCTGCAGCGCGAGGCGCGCTTCGTGGACTTCGTGCAGGAAGACGTGGTCGGCTATGCCGATGCCGAGATCGGCGCCGCAGCGCGCGTGGTGCACGAGGGCTGCCGCAAGGTGCTGCGCGAGCATTTCAGCATCGCCCCCGTGCGTGCCGAGGCCGAAGGTAGCCGCGTCACGCTGGCCGCAGGCTTTGATGCCGCCGCCGTGCGCCTGACGGGCAACGTGGTCGGCCAGGCACCCTTCACGGGCACGCTGGGCCACCGCGGCTGGCGCGTGGACGATGTGCGCCTGCCCCAGCTCACCGATCACAAGGCTGCCGCCATCGTGGCCCAGGCCGAGGTGGAGCTGTGAGCATGGACCAGTCCCGTCAATCCTCCCAGGCGCGCTACAGCATCGGCATCGACCTGGGCACCACGCATTGCGCGCTCTCCTATGTGGACCGCCAGGCCAGCGATGGCGAGAAGGTGGAGCAGGGCGTGCTGGACATTCCCCAGCTCACCGGCCCCTCCAGCGTGGAGGCGCGCCCGCTGCTGCCGTCCTTCCTGTACCTGCCGCATGAAAGCGAGCTGACTGCGGCCGACATGGCCCTGCCCTGGGGCGCCAGCCAGGACTTCGTGGTGGGCGAGTTCGCGCGATCGCGCGGCGCGGCCACGCCGATCCGGCTGGTGTCCAGCGCCAAGAGCTGGCTGTGCCATCCGGGCGTGGACCGCCGCTCGCCCCTGCTGCCGGCCGATGCGCCCGAGGAGGTGCACCGCGTCTCGCCCCTGACCGCCTCCATCCGCTACCTGTCGCACCTGCGCTGGGCCTGGGAGCAGGCCCATCCCGAGGCGCCGTTCGACGCCCAGGACGTGACGGTGACCATTCCCGCCTCGTTCGACCCGGCCGCGCGCGAGCTGACGGCCGAGGCCTGCCGCGCGGCGGGCTTCCAGAAGCTCACGCTGCTGGAGGAACCCCAGGCTGCGCTGTACAGCTGGATCCAGGCCAGCGGCGGCCAGTGGCGCAAGCAGGTGCAAAGCGGCGAGATCATCCTCGTCGTGGACGTGGGCGGCGGCACCACCGACCTGTCGCTGATCGCCGTGCTGGAAAAGGACGGCGGCCTGGAGCTGCAGCGCGTGGCCGTGGGCGAGCACATCCTGCTGGGCGGCGACAACATGGACCTGGCCCTGGCCTACGGCGTGGCGCGCAAGCTGGCCCAGGAGGGCAAGCAGCTCGACGCCTGGCAGACCCGCGCCCTGGCCCATGGCTGCCGCCAGGCCAAGGAGCAGTTGCTGGCCGACGCCACGCTGCAGTCCGTGCCCGTGGTCGTGCCCAGCCGGGGCAGCAAGCTCATCGGCGGCAGCATCCGCACCGAGGTCACGCGTGACGAGGTGCTGCAGATGCTGGTGGAAGGCTTCTTCCCGCGCGCAGCCGTCTCCGACAAGCCCCAGACCCGCGCGCGCGCCGCGCTGACCCAGCTGGGCCTGCCGTATGCGCAGGACGCGGCCGTCACGCGCCACCTGGCGGCCTTCCTCTCGCGCCAGGCCGGCGCCACCGAGCAGATCGAAGGCCTCAAGGGCACGCAGCCCGAGGGCGCGTCCTTCCTGCATCCCTCGGCCATCCTGTTCAACGGCGGCGTGCTCAAGGCGCCGCAGATCGAGCAGCGCATCCTGGAAGTCGTCAACGGCTGGCTGGCCGGCGAGGGCGCGCAACCCGCGCGCCTGCTGGATGGCGCCAACCTGGACCTGGCCGTGGCGCGCGGCGCCGCCTACTTCGGCCATGTGGCGGCTGCGGGCCGTGGCGTGCGCATCCGTGGCGGCACGGCGCAGAGCTATTACGTGGGCGTGGAAAGCAACATGCCCGCCATCCCCGGCATGGAGCCGCCCATCTCGGCCCTGTGCCTGGCGCCCTTCGGCATGGAAGAGGGCACCGAGGTGGCGCTGGACACCCAGGAATTCGGCCTGGTCGTGGGCGAGCCCGTGCGCCTGCGCTTTTTCGGCTCCTCCGTGCGCCGCGCCGACCAGGTCGGCACCGTGCTGGACTTCTGGGGTCCCGAGGAACTGGTCGAGCTGCAGGAAATCGAGGCCCACCTGCCCGCCGAAGGCCGTGCGCCCGGCGAGATCGTGCCCGTCACCCTGCATGCGCGCGTGACCGACATCGGCACGCTGGAGCTCAACGCCGTGCCCGTGGGTGGCGACGAACGCTGGAAGGTGGAGTTCGACGTGCGGGCCGATGTAGCGTAGCCCGTCCCGGCGGCAGGCCCGGTCCGGGCCGCGCACCGTGCCCTGTATTGACTGCCGATATGCCTGATACCGCCGCCTCCGAATCTTTCGCCCCCGCTCCCGTGTCCGGTGCAGCCCACATCGTGGGCATCGACCTTGGCACCAGCCACACCGTGGTGGCGCATGTGCCCGTGGGCGGCACGGCGGCCGACATCGCCTTGCTGCCCGTGGCGCAGCGCGTCTCGGCCAGCGAGGTCGCGGCCCAGGTGCTGCTGCCCTCGGCGCGCTACCAGGCGGCGCCCGGCGAACTGGGCGATGGCTGGCAGCAGCCCTGGACGGCACTGGGCGCCGATGCGCAAGCGCCCGCCGTCAATGGCCGCTGGGCGCGTGACCTGGGCGCGGCCGTGCCTTCGCGCCTGGTGGCCAGCGCCAAAAGCTGGCTGTCGCATGCGGGCGTGGACCGCACGGCGGCCATCCTGCCCTGGGGCGCGCCCGAAGAGGTGGCCCGGCTGTCGCCGCTGCAGGCCTCGGCCAGCTACCTGGACCATGTCCGGCAGGCCTGGGATAGCACGCACCCCGGCGCGCCGCTGCGGGACCAGCTGGTCGTGCTGACCGTGCCAGCCTCGTTCGACGAAGGCGCGCGCGCACTCACGCTGGAGGCCGCGCGGCTGGCCGGCTTGCCTGCGGTGCAATTGCTGGAGGAACCCAAGGCCGCCTTCCACGACTGGCTGGTGCTGCAGGGCGAGCACTTGGCGGCCGAGCTGGCGCATTGCCGCCTGGTGCTGGTGGTGGATGTGGGCGGCGGCACCACCGACCTGACCCTGATCCGCGTGCAGCCCGCTGAAGCTGGAGGCCTGCCCGTGCTGACACGCACGGCCGTGGGCGAGCACCTGATGCTGGGCGGCGACAACATGGACCTGGCGCTGGCCCATCGGCTGGAGCCGCAGTTCGCCCCGCCCGGCGAGCGCCTGCCCGCCGCACGCTTCGCCCAACTCGTGCAGCGCTGCCGCATGGCCAAGGAACAGTTGCTGGCCAGCGAGGCGCCCGAGTCCGTGGCCGTGACCCTGCTGGGCGGCGGATCGAAGCTGCTGGCGCAGACGCGCACGGCCACGCTGCGCCGCGACGAGGTGCGCGAGGCCGTGGTCGAAGGCTTCATGCCGCTGGCCGGCCTGCAGGATCTGCCCACCCGGCGCCAGGGCGCTTTGCGCGGCCTGGGGCTCCCATATCCTGCCGATGCGGCGATCACGCGGCACCTGGCGCAGTTCCTCGCGCAGCACGCGGCTGGGGAGTTGCCCGATGCCGTCTTGCTCAATGGCGGCGTCTTCCACGCCCATGCGCTGGCCCAGCGGCTGGTGGCGCAACTGCAGGCCTGGCGCGGCCAGCCGCTGCGCCTGCTGCACAACCCGCATCCCGACTGGGCCGTGGCACGCGGCGCAGCGGCGCATGGCCTGGCCATGCATGCCCAGAGCCGTCCGTCTGAGGATCTGCCGGAATCGGAAGATGCCCGGACTGTGCCCGCCCCGGTACCGCGCATCGGCGGCGGCTCGCCGCGCAGCTACTGGCTGGTCCTGCCCGAGAAGGCAGGTGCCGCACCACAGGGCATCTGCCTGCTGCCGCGCGGCACGGAAGAGGGCGTGCGCATCGTGCTCTCCGGCCGGCGCTTTGCGCTGCGCCTGGGCCAGGCCGTGCGCTTTTCCCTGGTGGCCAACAGCCTGGCGGCGGCGCCTGCGCAGGCCGGACGCATCGCGGCGCTCGACGGCGAGGGCTGGGTCGAGCTGCCCGCCCTGTCCACCGTGCTGCCTGCGCCCGAGGGCCGGGACAAGGCCCAGGTCGAGGTGCAACTGCAGGCCTGCATGACCGAGGTCGGCACGCTGGAGGTGCGCTGCGTGGCCGCCGACGATGCGCAGCGCCAGTGGCTGCTGCCGTTCAGCGTGCGTGGTGCGCTGGCCGCAGATGCGCAGGACACCGGCGATCTTTCTGCCCGGCAGGGCCGGCTGGCCGACGCCGTGGCCCTGATCGAGCGCATCTTCGGCAGCCAGGCGCAGGAGGTGACGGCCAAGGAGGTCCGCCAGCTGCGCCAGTCGCTGGAGCGACGGCTGGGCCCGCGCGAGGACTGGGACCTGCCGATGCTGCGCGCACTGTTCGACGCCTTGCTGGCCCGCGCCAGGCGCCGCCGCCGCACGGCCGAGCACGAGCGCGTCTGGCTGAACCTGGCAGGCTGGTGCCTGCGCCCCGGCGTGGGCGCCGAGCTGGACGGCTGGCGCATGCAGCAGGTCTGGCAACTGCATGGCCAGGGCCTGGGCCATGGCGGCGAGGCGGCCAACCGCACCGAATGGTGGGTGTTCTGGCGCCGCGTGGCCGCGGGCCTGGACGAGGCCCGGCAGATGGAGCTGCTGGAAGAGGTTGCCGGCCACATGCAAAAGGCCGTGCAGCAGTCCACGCAGCGCAGCCAGGGGAAATCCGCCCATGGCAGCTACGACGACATGCTGCGCCTGTTCGCCGCCATGGAGGCCGTGCCCTGGCAGTACCGCCAGGAAATGGGCCAGTGGATGCTGCAGCGGCTGAAGCACCCTGGTGAATCCGTGCAGACCTGGTGGGCCATAGGCCGGCTGGCCGCGCGCATGCCGCTGGCCGCCAACGCCCACCGCGTCATGCCGCCCGAGGCTGCGCAGGAGTTCCTGGACGCCACCCTGGCCCAGGACTGGCGCCGCAATGAAACCGCCATGTTCGCCGCCGTGCAGATGGCCCGCATGACGGGCGACCGTGCGCTGGACCTGTCCGATGCCCAGCGCTCCCTGGTGCTGGAGCGGTTGCGCGGCGCCGGTGCACCGCAGCGCTGGATCGACCTGGTGGAACAGGTCCAGCAGATGGACGCCCAGGATGCGAAGCGCAGCTTTGGGGATAGCCTGCCGCCGGGGCTGGTGCTGGTGGGGTGAGGGCTGTTGCCCCAAGAAGAAGGCCCCGCAGTGCGGGGCCTTCTTCTTGGGGACGCACTGCTGTGCAGTGCGCCGGGATGGGCCTGGCTTATTGCGAATTCCAGACGTAGTAGGCCAGACCTTCGTACTTGAATGCCGGGTAGGAGGCGATCACGAAATCGCGTTCAGCCGCGTTGGCTGTGTAGAAGTGCGTGCCTGTCTGCACGTTGAAGAAGCGGAACATGGGAACGGTGCCATTGCCGGCGGCCGTCTGGGCATACCAGGACGTGCCCTCGCTCTTGAAGCTGGGGTAGGTTGCGATCACGTAGTCACGTTCAGGCTGGCTGATGGTGAAGAAGTGTGCGCCGGAGGCCGTGTTGAAGAAACGAAATACCGGGTTCAGGCCCTGCTGCGGCTGGGTGGACGCATAGAAGGCCACGTTCTCGTACTGGAAGGCCGGGTAGGTTGCCACCACATAGTCGCGCTCGGAAGCGCTGGCGGTATAGAAGTGAGCGCCGGTCTGGCGGTTGAAGAAGCGGTAGACCGCGGTGCGTGCCTGCCCTGTACCGGTCTCTCCCGTGCCCGTGCCAGCATCTGCCGCGAGCCATTTCTGGATACTGGGGAAGAGCAGGTCAAAGCGTCCATAGATCGAGTTGCCGCCCGTGCGCGAGCAGGTCTGGTCGTCGCCGCCGTAGAGCGTGCCGACCAGCAGGCCATTCAGGAACAGGCCAGAGCCGCTGCTGCCCGGCTGTGTCAGCCCCTGGTCCCAATTCACGCTGAGGTAGCCGCCATCGCGGTACCGGCAGGTCATGGTGGCATCGCTGGAGGGTTCGCAGGCCAAGGAGCGGTCATAGGTGCCGAAGCTGATCTTCTGCAGGTCGCCACGCGGGTGGTGTATGCCTACCACCTTGGCGCCACTGGTCAGGGCCTGGGTGGACCAGCCGGCAAAGACGGCGCCTGCAGGGGCGGCTTCGTTGAGCCGCAGCAAGCTGCCGTCATAGGTGGCTGTGGCGTACAGCAGGGTGGCGCCGTTGCGCAGCGTGCGCGAGGCCGACGACAGCGTGCGGCTGTTGCACGAGGGCGTGCGATAGAACCACGAAGTCTCCAGCGTGGAGGCCACGGTCTGGGTGCTGATGCAATGGTTGGCCGTGATGAAGTAGGGCGTGCCGGAGCCTGCCTTGTCGTTGATCAGCGTGCCCGAGCACACATAGCCCTGGCCGTTCTGGACATAGAACATGCGCGCCACGGCGTTGCGCTGCGCGCTGTAGGCGTCATAGCAGGTGGAGTCCAGGTGGCATGACAGGGACTCGTTGAGCTGGGCCGAGAACACGTTCTCGCCCTCCAGCGGCAGCGACAGGTTCTCGTACACGTGCATGACGCGCGGAATGGCCAGTCGCAGCGCATCGGCGGGCGTGCCGGGCGGCAGGTCGATCTCCAGGGTGACCTCGTCACCGCCGCTGTCGGGCGTCCACCAGGTGCGGCCATCGGCGCTGGCATCGCCTGCGTCCTTGTTGGCCTGCAGCAGTTGGAGCACGCGCTGGCCCGAAATTTCATAGGCGCCGGCGCGGTCGCCCTGCGCATAGATGCGCAGCAGGGCGCTGCCGGGCAACTGTTCGATTTCCACGCCCAGGCGAATGCCGTAGGCACCTTCGGAGCGCACGCTGACTGCGGCAATCAGCCCGCCGTCGGCCGAGGTCTGCCATTGCAGTTGCCCGCCCAGGGCCTGGGTGGTGGCGGTCTGGCTGCTGGGGCGCTGTGCGCCCACCTGCAGGGCGCCGCCCACAGCGGCCGAGGCGGCTCGCACATCCTTCCAGGTGCCCAGTTCCACGCGCAGCGGCGTGGGGGTGACGGCTGCGGGGGAAGACATGCTGCGTGAAGCCAGGAACTCCCGAGGCGTGTCCTGCGGCTGGACGCGCGAGTCCACGCTCATGCGAGGGATGAACTGAGGCACATCGGCGGCGCCCTCCTGCCCCCATGCCAGCCCCAGGCTGCCTGCCAGGGCGAGCGCCAGCGCGACGCTGCGCAAACCCCTGCGCGCAGTGGTGTCGAAAAGATCGGTCATGAGCTCCCTCTCAACGGATTGGTGGATATTGCGAAACCCGGGCATTTTAGGTGTTGTGTGCGTGACAGCCCGGTGACGGCACCGCCGTCCGGCGCTTCCTAGAATGGTCGCTGCGCTGCAGCGGCAGCCGGGTGCGGACACTGCGAGCGCCGTGCCTGCCCCACACATCTGCCCCCTGTCATCTACCAAGGATCTGATCCAGCATGAGCCATTCCTACTCCGACACCCAACTCCTGATCGACGGCCAATGGCAGGACGCCGCCAGCGGCAGGAAGATTCCCGTGCGCAACCCGGCCAGCGGCGAAGTCATCGGCCATGTGGCCCATGCCGACGTGGCCGACCTGGACCGTGCGCTGGCCGCAGCGCAGCGCGGTTTCGAGGTCTGGCGCAATGTCTCCGCCCATGAGCGCGGCGCCGCCATGCGCCGTGCCGCCGCCCTGCTCAAGGAGCGCGCCGACGAGATCGCCGCGCTCCTGACGCAGGAGCAGGGCAAGCCCGTGGCCGAGGCCAAGGGCGAAATCCTGGCCGGCGTGGGCATCATCGAATGGTTTGCCGACGAGGCGCTGCGCGTGTATGGCCGCATCGTGCCCTCGCGCCGCCCCGAGGTGCAGCAGCTGGTGATCAAGGAGCCCGTGGGCCCCGTGGCCGCCTTCACGCCCTGGAACTTCCCCGTCAACCAGATCGTGCGCAAGATCGGCGCGGCGCTGGCCACGGGCTGCTCCTTCCTGTGCAAGGCGCCCGAGGAAACGCCGGCTGCGCCCGCAGCCCTGTTCAAGTGCTTTGTCGATGCCGGCGTGCCGGCCGGCGTGGTGGGCCTGGTGTTCGGTGATCCGGCGCAGATTTCCTCCTACCTGATCGCCCATCCCGTGATCCGCAAGGTCACGTTCACCGGCTCCACCGCAGTGGGCAAGCAGTTGGCGGCGCTGGCCGGCCAGCACATGAAGCGCTCGACCATGGAGCTGGGTGGCCACGCGCCGGTCATCGTGGTCGAGGATGCCGACGTGGCCCTGGCCGTGAAGGCCGCAGGCGCGTCCAAGTTCCGCAACGCGGGCCAGGTCTGCATCTCGCCCACGCGCTTTCTGGTGCACAACAGCGTGCGCGAGGAATTCACGCGCGCCATGGTCGCCCATGCCGAAGGCCTCAAGGTCGGCGATGGCCTGGTCCAGGGCACGCAGATGGGCCCGCTGGCCAATCCGCGCCGCGTCACGGCCTTGTCCCATCTGATCGAGGATGCGCAAAAGCAGGGCGCCAAGCTGCTTACGGGCGGTGCCTCGCTGGGCGGCGCGGGCAACTTCTTCGCTCCCACGGTGCTGGGCGACGTGCCGCTGAGCGCCGAGATCTTCAACCAGGAGCCCTTCGGCCCCGTGGCCGCCATCCGCGGCTTTGACGATCTGGGCGAGGCCATTGCCGAGGCCAACCGCCTGTCCTACGGCCTGGCGGCCTATGCGTTCACGCGCTCCATCAAGACGGCCCACCAACTGGCCCAGCAGGTCGAGACCGGCATGCTGTGGATCAACCAGCCGGCCGTGGCCTCGGCCGAGATGCCGTTCGGCGGCGTCAAGGATTCAGGCTATGGCTCCGAGGGCGGCCCCGAGGCGCTGGAGGCCTATCTGGTCGCCAAGGCCGTGTCGATCGCGGCGGTGTAAGACAGGCATCTGCCCCATGGACAAGGCCGTCCCACTCGCGTGGGACGGCCTTTGTTTTCATGGGGCGGCAACGCCCGACGTGGCGACCCCTGGTATGCGGTAGACGACGAGCACGTACTTTGAAAGGCTCTGGCGCTCAACCTCCACGCCACCCAGCCCCTGGGCAATGCGCCGGCTGGCGGTATTGGGCTCGGCCACCGGATAGCGCAAGGACTGTGGCGCAAAGGTCGCTCGGGCCCATGCTGCCAGCGCGGCCACGGCTTCGCGGCCATAGCCCTGGCCATGCATGTCCTCGCGTATCCAGATGCCGAGTTCGGGCTCGGCGTCGCGCGCGCGGTGCAGGCCCAGCAGGCCGGTGAATCGGCCTGACGTGCGCTCGCGCAGCGTGAAGTTGAAGTCCGTGCCGGCTGCGATCTTCGGCAGCCATCCGCGCCAGACCGCCTCGAACTCGGCAGGAGTCGACGCCGGCTCGAAGGACAGGTAGCGCGTCAGCGTGGGCGTGATGCAGGCAAAGGCCTCATCGGCATCGGCGGCAGTGAAGGGGCGCAGCGCCAGGCGCTGTGAGGTGATGGTGGTGTCGCTCCACGACATGGATGCTTTCCTTGCAACAAGGGGACAGGGAGCGTGGGGCGCTGCCGGCCTGGGCTGGCCTTAGCCGTTCATTCTGGCATGGGTCCGTGCTTCAACCGGCGTTGCGGAAGAAGGCTTCGTGCTGCGCGATCTCGTGCGCGGCATGGCGCAGCTGGCGGGCCTGGTCGGGATGGCGTTCGGCCACGCGCTGGGCCAGCGCTCGCAAAAGCGGCGGGCACTGGCCGGGCGCCTGCTGCAGCCGCTGCAGGCGCAGCAGCGCGGCGCGCACGGCGCGGGCGGTGCCGTCGCCCAGGGCCGCTTCCCCGGACAGCTGATGCAGCGCCTGGATGGCGCGGCCCACATGCAGGGCGGCCAGGCCGCACTCCGCTGCCTGCGCACCCAGCTGCCCTCCGGCCTGCTCCGACATGCGCACCAGGCGCAGCAGCCGGTGGTACAGGCGGGCGCGCCAAATGCGTCCATCGCGCGCATGGCCCGGCGTGGCGGCCATGTCCTGCAGCTCGTGGACCATCATGGAGCGCAGGCTTTGCAGCCGGCCCTGCAGCGTGACCGGCAGGATGAAGCGGTAGGCCGCCCAGCCAGCCAGCGGCCCGGACACCACGGCCAGCCCCAGTGCCAGCGCATGGCCGAAGCTGGCCGTCTGCGGGTAGTGGGGCTGCAGCAGGAGCAGCAGCACCATGTTGCAGTCATAGCCCGAGAGCGCGGTGCGCTGGTGCGAGAACAGCAGTGCGCCCACGTAGACAAAGGGCAGCATCAGCCACACCAGGCCCGCCTGGCTGCCGGCGAACGGCCAGACCAGCCACTGGCAGGCCAGGGCCACCAGCACGCCCATGGCCTGGCCCAGGGTCACATGGCGCATGGTGGCCGACGGGTTCTCGAAGCCCGAGAACACGGTCAGCATGATGGACATGCCCAGCAGCATGTAGGCACCGCCGCTCCAGCCCGTCACCACCCACAGCAGGCCCACGATGGCGATGGCCGCGCTGGCACGCAGCATGGCGCGGCGCGCGCCCAGCCAGTCGCTGTGCAGCACCACGGGCCATTGGCGGGCGCGGTGGCCGGGCGGCAGGGCCACGTCATGGGTGGCGGCCAGGTGGGCCTGCAGCGCAAAGCCCATCGGGGCCAGCATGTCGGCTGCGCCGGGCCAGGCCACGGCGGCCTCGCGTGCGCGCACCAGGGCCGCCGCGGCCTCGTGCAATTGCACGCGCGTCTCCAGCGCCAGGGCGGCTTCGCGCAGCGCCTGCGCGGCGGCCAGGGCCTGCGCCTCGCCAAAGGCCGCAGGCGGCTCCTGCGACGGTGCATCGCGCAGCCACAGCAGGGCCGAGATCTGGGCATTCATGAGCCGGCGCAGCGCGTGCACGGCCTCGCGCGAGCGCTGCGAACCGGCGGCGTGCGGGTCCAGCCCCTCCTCGATCACGGCCATGGCCAGCAGGCGGGCGGCGATCTCCTGTGAGCCCAGGGACGCACGGCCGCGCGCCTGCAGGCTGTCGGCCAGATCGCGCAGCAGTTGCGCGAACAGCTGGCGCACCTCGGCATTGCCGGGAATGCCGCTGCCCTTGGGCGTGAACAGCCAGCCCACGAGCAGGGCTGCGAATACGCCGGTCAGCGCCGTGAACAGCCGGTCCCAGCCCAGGGCGAAGACCTGGTCGGGATGGGCGAAGTCCAGCAGCGCGACCATGGCCGCCGAATAGCCGGACAGCATGGTGCCGTAGGCCACGAAGCTGCGCTGCAGATTGCCCACGCCCGCGCACAGGCCCAGCCACACGGCCAGGCCCAGCACCAGCCACAGCAGGTTTCCCTGGGCCAGCAGCACCAGGCCCACGCCCACGGCCGTGCCGGCCACGGTGCCTGCGACCCGGAAAAAGCTTTTTTCGAGCAGTTGCCCGCGCAGCGGCTGGGATGCGGCCCAGGTGGCCATGGCAGCCCACTGCGGATGCTCCAGCCCCAGCTGCCAGGCAGCCAGCAGCGCCAGGCAGGCGGCAAAGGCCGTGCGCAGATGCTGGCGCAGGCGCACGGGGTCGAAGCCCCAGCGGACCGAGGCCTGCAGCAGGCGGCCATAGGCATCGTGGAGGGCGCTCATGGCGCGCCTTCCGTGCGCAGCGCGGCCATTCGCGCCTGGATCTTGGCCATGCCGGCCAGCATGGCCTCGACCTCGGCATCGTCCAGGTCCTGCAGCATGGCCAGCTCGGCCTGCAGCATGGTGGCGCGCACGCGGTCCACGGCGCCGTTGCCTTCATCGGTCAGGAAGATGCGCTTGCTGCGCCGGTCGCCGGGGTCGGCGCGGCGTTCCACCCAGCCGTGGCCTTCCAGAATGTCGAGCAGGCGCACCAGGCTGGAGCCGTCCAGCCCCACGCGCTCGGCCAGTTCCTTTTGCGTGACACCGTCGCCCCAGGCGCGCAGGTGGATCAGCGGCGCCCAGGTGGCATCGGTCAGACCGTCGGCCAGCAGTTGCTCCTCGACCTGGCGGCGCCACTGGCGTACCAGGGTGACCATGAGAAAGCCGAGACGGGCGCGGGGAGGGGCAGAGGCAAAGGACATGCCTCGATTATCTTTGCAATGCAATTAATTTGTATTGCAAATTAATTGTGTCTGCATTTGATTTAAGGGTATTCCCTTGTTTTGGGGGCGGGCAGTCCATGAAAAAGGCCCTGCAAGACGATGCTTTGCAGGGCCGGTCGATGGATGCGGACAGCTTCAGAGCAGGCCGGGCACCCAGCGGTTGAAGAGCAGGCCCGCCACCAGAAGCCATGCGAACAGCAAGGCGGCCAGCAGCAGGGGCTTCGTGCCTGCGGCACGCACGGCGCGGACATGGGTGGTCAGGCCCAGGGCCGCCATGGCCACGGCCAGCAGGGCGTTGTCCAGCTGCACGCCCACCTGCACCACGGCGGCAGGCAGCACGCCCAGGGAGTTCACGCCGGCCATGGCGACGAAGCCCAGCGCGAACCAGGGAATGGTGATGCGGCGCGGCTGGCCGTCGCTCACCTGGCTGCTGCGGTTGCCGCGCGCCACGGCCATGGACAGCAGCAGCAGGAAGGGGGCCAGCATCATCACGCGCACCATCTTGGAGATCACGGCCACGTCGGCGGCTTCGGGCGCAATGGCTTCGCCGGCGGCCACGACCTGGGCCACCTCGTGCACGGTGGAGCCCACGTACAGGCCGTACTGCGCGGGCGACATGTCCAGCCAGCCGTGGGCAGCGTTCCAGTGGAACAGCGCGGGGTAGAGGAAGGTGCCCACGGTGCCGAAGACCACCACGGTGGCCACGGCCACGGCCACGTCTTCGGCGCGGCCCTTGATCACGGGTTCGGTGGCCAGCACGGCAGCGGCGCCGCAGATGGAGCTGCCCGCGCCGATCAGCACCGTGGTGCGCGCATCCAGCCCGAAGACGCTGCGGCCCAGCCACTGCGCCAGCAAGAAGGTGCTGCCCAGCACCAGGGCATCGACCACCACGCCGGCCATGCCCACATGGCCTATGTCCTGGAAGGTCAGCCGCAGGCCGTAGAGCACGATGCCTGCGCGCAGCAGGCGCTGCTTGGCCAGGCCCACGCCGGCATGGCAGCCGGGCGCCAGGCGCGGATAGACGGTGTTGCCGATGACCAGGCCGATGCAGATGGCCAGCGTCAGCGCGCTCAGGCCCGAGCCGGCCAGCAGGGGCTGGCGTGCGCCCCAGGTGGCGGCTGCGGCAATGGCGCCGGCCAGCAGCAGGCCGGGCGCAAGCTCGGTCAACTGGCGCAGCCAGCCGGACGGATGGGAGGGGCGTGGGAGGGATGTGGTGTTCATGGTGCCTGCGCGCCGCGTCAGGAGCGCGGTGCATGGGAGGCACTTTAGATTTCTTGGCTATATTCGTATAACGAATAGTTTTTGTAGTATCAACCGGGGAAACAGGTTGATGCCTCGTTCAGACTGCACGCCATGCTGCACCTCACCCTGCGCCAACTTGAAATCTTCTGCGCCGTCGCCCAGGCGGGCTCCACCGTGGCCGCGGCCGACGCCGTGGCCCTGTCGCAGTCGGCCACCAGCGCCGCGCTGCAGCAGCTGGAGCAGGCCATGGGCGCCCAGCTGTTCGAGCGCGTGGGCCGGCGGCTGGCGCTCAACGACGCGGGCCGCGCCCTGCTGCCCGAGGCGCTGGCGCTGCTGGAGCAGGCCAGGGGCATAGAGCAGGCGTTTTCGGTGCGGGCCGCCAGCCTGCCCGTGCGTCTGCGCGTGGCAGCCAGCACCACCATAGGCACCTATGCGCTGCCGGCCGTGCTCGCGCACCTGGCGCGTAGTCATCCGCACCTGAGCGTGGACCTGCAGATCGCCAACACGCGCGAGGTGGGCCAGGCCGTGGAATCGCTGGACGTGGACCTGGGCCTGATCGAGGGCACCAGCCACTGGCCCGGGTTGGAGGTCGAGCCCTGGATGCGTGACGAACTCGTCATCGTGGCTGCAGCACAGGACCCGCTGGTGCAGGCCGCAGGCCAGCGCCCGCTGGGCGTGGCCGCCTTGCGCGGTGCGCGCTGGCTGCTGCGCGAGCCGGGCTCGGGCACGCGCGAGATGGTGGAGCATGCCTTGCTGCCGCATCTGCACCAGTTGCCGGCCGCCGCCACGCTGGGCAGTTCGGAGGCGATTGCGCGCTGCGTGGCCCAGGGCCTGGGCGTCAGCTGCCTGTCGCGCGTGCTGGTGCAGGCCCTGGTCGCCTCGGGAGAGCTGGCCGTGCTGCCGACCACGCTGCCGCGCATGTGGCGGGATTTCTCGCTGGTGCAGCGGGCGGGCAAGCGCCGCTCGCCGGCGTTGGCGGCCTTTGTGCAGGCCTGCCGCCAACACGCCCAGGACTGAGGCGGGTTATTTGCCCATCGGAATCGGCGTGCTGCGCGGCACGGGCACGGCGGTGACGCTGTTTTGCGGCGAGCCTTCGATCACGCGGTCCGAGTAGGTCATGTAGACCAGGGTGTTGCGCTGCGCATCGACCATGCGCACCACGCGCAGGCGCTTGAACAGCAGCGAGATGCGTTCGGTGAACACCTCGTCCTGCTGCTTGAGCGGCGCAGGGATCTGGATGGGGCCGGTCTGCACGCAGCTGATCGAGGCTTCGGCGCGGTCCTCGGCCAGGCCCAGGCCGCCCTTGATGCCGCCGGTCTTGGCGCGCGAGACATAGCAGGTCACGCCCGCCACCTTGGGATCGTCATAGGCATCGACCACGATCTTGTGGTCCGGGCCTATGAACTTGAACACCGTGTCCACCGCGCCGACCTGCTCGGCGCGCGCACCGCAGGCGCCCAGCAGCAGCGTGGCCAGAGCGGCCGTGAGCAAGGCCCGGCCTCGCGGGAAATACTTCGCACTGGGTTCGATCATGGCATTGCGTATGAGAGTGGCGCGGCCCAACTCAGGGACACCGAGGAAGGGCCGCCCCGCCCCGAGGGTGTCGTCCCCCTCCCGCGAAGCGAGAGAGGGGGAAGGCGCAAAGCGCCTCAGGGGGTGTTTTCACCCGCCACATGGCGGCGCAGGTGTTCGAGGGCTTCCTCGACCTGGTCCACCAGCACCAGACACAGGTCGCCGGGTGTCAGTCGCGCCAGCGCATGGTCGATGGCGTTGAACTCACCCTGGATCTGGGTCACGTAGTCGGTGCGCGGTGCGCCTTGCAGGCCTTGCTGCAGCAGGGCCAGGACTTCACCGTCGGCGCGGCCGCGCTGGCAGGCATCCTGGTAGAGGATGACGTCGTCGAAGGCCTTGCCCAGGATCTGGGTCTGCTCGGTGATGTCCTGGTCGCGGCGGTCGCCCGCGCCGCTGATGACCACGCTGCGGCGCTGCGCGGGCATGGCGTCCACGGCCTGCACCAGGGCGCGGATGGCGTCGGGGTTGTGGCCGTAGTCGGCGATCAGCGTGGCGCCACGGTAGTCCATGACGTTGAAGCGGCCCGGCGCGTTGTCGCTGTCGTTGACGAAGCCGGCCAGCCCGCGGCGGATGGTCTGCCAGGGCATGCCCACGCCCCAGGCGGCGGCGATGGAGGCCATGACGTTCTCCACCTGGAAGCTGATGGTGCCGTTGCGCGTGATGGGGATCTCGCGCAGCGCGATGGTCTCGCGCCACGAGCTTTCGGCCGCGACGATGCTGTCGCCGTCCACATAGACCACGCGGTTGCCCTGGGCACGGTGCGTGGCCATCACGGGGTGGTGGCGGTCGGCCGCGAAATAGATGACCTTGCCCGGCGAGGTGGAGGCCATGGCGGCGACCAGCGGATCGGCCGCGTTGAGCACGGCATAGCCGTCGGTGGCAACGTTCTGCACGATGACGCGCTTGAGCACGGCCACGTCTTCCACCGTGGTGATGTAGTTCAGGCCCAGGTGGTCACCCGCGCCCACGTTGGTGACCACGGCCACCTGGCAGCGGTCGAAGCCCAGGCCTTCGCGCAGGATGCCGCCGCGTGCGCATTCGAGCACGGCCGCATCGGTCTCGGGGTGGGCCAGGGCGTTGCGCGCGCTGCGCGGGCCCGAGCAGTCGCCGCTGTCGATCTGGCGGCCGTTGACGTAGACGCCGTCCGTGTTGGTCATGGCCGTGCGCCAGCCATGCGAGGTGAACAGGTGGGCGATCAGGCGCGTGGTCGTGGTCTTGCCATTGGTGCCGGTGACGGCCACCAGCGGGATGCGGCCGTCCTGGCCCGGCGCGAACAGCTCATCGACCATGGGCACGCCCACGTTGCGGGGCTTGCCGAAGGACGGCGCCAGGTGCATGCGCAGGCCCGGTGCGGCGTTGACTTCGACGATGCCGCCGTTTTGCTCTTCCAGCGGGCGCAGCATGGTCTCGCAGACCACGTCCACACCGCAGATGTGCAGGCCGATGGTCTGGGCGGCCTCCACGGCGCGCGCGGCGATGTCGGGGTGCACGTCGTCCGTCACATCGGTGGCGCTGCCGCCGGTGGACAGGTTGGCGTTGTTGCGCAGCACCACGCGCTGGCCTTGGGCCGGCACGGATTCGGGCGTGAGCCCTTCGGTGGCGATGCGCGCGATGGCGATGTCGTCCAGGCGGATCTTGGTCAGCGCCGTGCCGTGGCCCGAGCCGCGGCGCGGGTCCTGGTTGACGATGTCCACCAGCTCGCGGATGGTGTGCTGGCCGTCGCCCAGCACCTGGGGCGGCTCGCGGCGCGCAGCGGCCACCAGCTGGCCGCCGACCACCAGCAGGCGGAAGTCATGGCCGGGCAGGAAACGCTCGACCATGATGTCGTCGCCGAATTCCGAGGCGGTGGCGAAGGCGGCCTTGAGCTGCTCGTGCGTGGTGATGTTGACCACCACGCCCTTGCCCTGGTTGCCGTCCTGGGGCTTGACCACCACGGGCAGGCCCACTTCCTGGGCCACGAGCCAGGCTTCTTCCACATCCTTGACGGGGCGGCCCAGCGGCACGGGCACGCCGGCGGCGTGCAGCAGGCGCTTGGTCAGGTCCTTGTCCTGGGCGATGGATTCGGCCACGGCGCTGGTCTGGTCCAGCTCGGCAGCCTGGATGCGGCGCGCCTTGGAGCCCCAGCCCAGCTGTACCAGCGAGCCCGAGGTCAGGCGGCGGATGGGAATGCCACGCGCCACGGCCGCATCGACGATGGAGCCGGTGGAGGGACCGATGCGCTCGTCCTCGTCGAGTTCGCGCAGCTGGGCGACCACCTTGTCGGCGTCGAAGGGCGTGTCGGCCAGGGCCGACTGCAGCAGCTCGCCGGCCTGTTCCATGGCCAGGCGGCCCACGGCCTCTTCGGTGTACTCCACCACCACCTGGTAGGTGCCGGTTTCCACGGTTTCATGCGTGCGGCTGAAGGTCACCGGGCAGCCGGCCTGGGCCTGCAGCGACAGGGCCGCGACTTCCAGCACCTGGGCCAGCGACAGGCGCTGGTCGGCGCCGTGCGGCTGCAGCGTGCCGATCTTGGGAAAGCGCGCGCGCAGCCGGTCCTCGAAGCCGGGCAGGGCCGAGTAGTCGCACTCGCCGGGCTCGCATTGCACGATGGCTTCGATGGCGGTGCTGCGGGTCCAGAGATTGGGGCCGCGCAGGGCTCGGATGCGGGTGATCTGCATAGTGTCTTCTTTCGGAGGGCAGGCCCGCGTCGCCGGGCCTGCCTGCATGTCATCGTGTGGTCGGGCTCAGGCGGCGGTGGCTGCGGCGGCCGGCGTGTAGTCGAAGGTCTTGATGCCGGCGACGATGAGGTCGGGGGCAATGTCCATGGACCACGCGGCGGCAATGGCGGCCAGCAGGGCCGGCGTGTCCGGGCGCAGGCCTCCGGGCAGGCTCAGTGCGTCCAGCGTGCCCAGCACGCGCTCGGCAGCGCCCGTGGCCAGGATCACCTGGTTGCCGCGCACGAAGACGGCACGGCCCTCGCTCTCGGAACGGTGGGCCGCGACCACGGGGCTGTCTGCCTGCATCGAATAGAACAGCACCTCGCCGTCGCACAGGCGGGCCAGGTCGGCCACCTGCTCGATGTCGGCATTGAGGACGCCCGCGCCTTCGTCCAGCACCACGTCGATCTGGGTGCGCATCACGCGCGTCATCTGCGACTGCTCGTGCACGTCATGGTCAGGCAACTGCTCGAAGCCGTCCATGTCGGTGACCACGCCGACCAGGCAGCGGTCGTAGGCCAGGCCTTCCTCCAGGATGGAGCGGGCCGTGGTCTGGATGACGGCGGCCTGGGCCAGGCGGTTGGTCAGCAGGCGGTGGGCACCGGCCCAGTTGGCGGTGTTGGTCTTCTGGGTCTGGCGGTTGGACAGGAACATGCCCTCGCTGCTGGCCACGCCCGTGAGCTTGCCCGACAGCTGCAGCAGCCAGCCCACCAGGCGGGCCGTGAAGCCGTTGTTGCGCGTGCCGGCAATGCCCACCAGGGGGATGCGGCCTGCACCCGTGCCCTCTTCGGTGCGCGGGAACAGGTGGTCGGCGATGGCCATGCCCACGGGGCGCGGCGCGCCGCTGGTGGGCTTCAGGTGCATCAGCAGGCCGGGGCCGGCGTTGACTTCGAGGATGGCGCCGCCCTGCTCCTTCATGGGGCGCGAGACGTCCTGCAGGATCATGTCCATGCCCGCGATGTCCAGGCCCACGATCTTGGCGGCCAGCGTGGCCATGTAGGCCACTTCGGGGTGGACTTCATCCGTGCAGTCGATGGCCATGTTGCCGTTGCGCTGCAGCAGCACGCTGGTGCCCTGGGCGGGAATGGTGTCGGGCGTGACGTTCTGGCGCTTGAGCTCCAGCTTCACGGCCGGGGCTTCGAGGTTGATCCAGTCCAGCGGGTATTCCTGCTCGGGGCCGCGGCGCGGGTCCTGGTTGACCACGGCGACCAGCTCGCGCAGCGTGGACTTGCCGTTGCCGGCCACGCTCACGGTCTCGCCACGGCAGGCCGCCACGACCTTGCCGCCCACCACCAGGATGCGGTGCTCGGTGCCGTCGATGAAGCGCTCGACGATCACGTCGGAGCCTTCGGGCTGGGCCAGCGCAAAGGCGGTCTTGATGTCGGCCTCGTCGCGCAGGTCCAGCGTCACGCCACGCGCGTGGTTGCCGTCCGAGGGCTTGACGGTGACGGGAAAGCCGATGTCCTGCGCCACTTCCCAGGCTTCTTCGGGACTGTTGACGATCTGGCCTTCGGGCACAGGCACGCCGCAGGCGGCCAGCAGGCGCTTGGTGAAGTCCTTGTCCTGGGCAATGCCTTCGGCAATGGCGCTGGTCTGGTCGCTCTCGGCGGTCCAGATTCGGCGCTGCGCGGCGCCATAGCCGAGCTGCACGAGGTTGCCGTCATTGAGGCGGATGTGGGGAATGCGGCGCTCGCCTGCAGCATCGACGATGCAGCCCGTGCTCGGGCCCAGGTAGCGGTCGTTGATCTCGGTCTTGATGGCCTTGACGGCGGCCTTCAGGTCGAAGGGCTCGTCGTTGATGGCGGCCATGATCAGCCGGTGGCCGTAGGCCAGGGCCGTGCGCGCCACGGTTTCCTCGGGGCAGCGGAAGACCATGCGGTAGATGCCGCGCTGGGAAATCTCTCGCGTCTGGCCGAACTCGGCCGGCATGCCCGCCAGGTTCAGCAGCTCGATGATGATGTGCTCCAGCACATGGCCGCACCAGGTGCCGCCTTCCAGGCGCTGGATGAAGCCGCCGCGCTCGCCCACGCCGCAGTGGTGCTCGATCAGGTCGGGCAGCCAGGCCGTCAGGCGCTCGTTGAAACCGTCAAGCTTGTTCGAGGGATAGTCCTCCAGCTCACCAAGATCCAGCCAGACCTCCAGCACGGGACGGTAGGTCCAGACGCTGGGTCCACGCAGGTAGGTGGTGCGCAAGAGTTGGATGTCTTTGAATTTCGCCATGTCGATCAACGGGTAAGCGTGAGCGACGACCCGGGTGCGGATCGCCGGAGAATGGGAGAGGATTGTGCGCTCAGAAAGCCCATGCGCAGTGCTGTCAGCCTAAACCAGGGTTGGCGCGTTGAGCAGGGTATGCCGTGCAAAGCGCGGGATATCCACCGGGGAGCTGCGGTTGCCCGCATGACACCAGGAGCCGCCAGGGGCGGGAAAAACAACTCAACATGCAAGAACACCATTCTGTGGACGTTTCGGCCTTCCTTGCCAGCCCCCGCGGGGCTGGGCTGCGAGCCAGGCTCGCTTCCAATGAAAACGTGCTGGCCCTCGTCCCGGTTGACCTGACCCTCGATATGCGCTTCGGCGAAGGCTGGGTTGTGCTGACCAACCAGCGGCTCCTCGCCTGTGATCCTGCAGACCAGCAGTGGAGTGAGTGGGTACTATCCATTGATCAGAATCTGCGCACGCTGGACCACGGCGGCGTGGGCAACCTCGAACTGCATGGCCCTGCTGCGCGGCTGGCGCTGTGGCGCTTCACGCTGCGCCACCAGGCGGCCGTGCTGCGCCTGCTGCAGCAGTTCGACCATGAGCGCGAGCGCCTGGCGCGCGGCGAGGACTTTGCCGAGCCCGAGGACGACGTGCCCCGCTGCCCGGCCTGCCAGGCCGAGCTGCCGCCCGAGGCCGACGAATGCCCGGCCTGCGCGCGCCAGCAGGGTCCGCAGACCTCCACCTGGGTGCTGCTGCGACTGTGGCGCTTTGCCCATCCCTACCGGCACCAGCTGCTGCTGGGCTTTCTGCTGACCCTGGCCTCCACGGGCGCCACCCTGGTGGCGCCTTACCTGACGATTCCCATCGTGGACAAGATCCTGATCCCGTTCCAGAACGGGCAGCAGATCGACAGCAGCCTCGTGGTCTTCTACCTGAGCGGGCTGCTGGCGGCGGCGCTGGTGGCCTGGGGCCTGGGCTGGGCGCGCACCTTCGTGCTGGCCAAGGTGTCCGAGCGCATAGGGTCGGATCTGCGCACCACCACCTACAACCACCTGTTGACGCTGTCGCTGGACTACTACGGCAGCAAGCGCACGGGCGACCTGATGGCGCGCATCGGGGCGGAAACAGATCGCATCAATTTGTTTCTATCCTTGAATGCGCTGGATTTCGCGACCGACGTGCTGATGATCGTGATGACCTCGGTCATCCTGTTCTCCATCAATCCGTGGCTGGCCCTGGTCACCCTGGTGCCGCTGCCCTTCATCGCCTGGATGATCCATCTGGTGCGCGACCGCCTGCGCACGGGCTTCGAGAAGATCGACCGCGTCTGGTCCGAAGTGACCAATGTGCTGGCCGACACCATCCCCGGCATCCGCGTGGTCAAGGCCTTCGCCCAGGAAAAGCGCGAGGCCGACCGCTTCGCCCAGGCCAACCTGGTCAACCTGCAGGCCAACGACAAGGTCAACAAGACCTGGTCGCTGTTCACACCCACGGTGACGCTGCTGACCGAGATCGGCCTGCTGGTGGTCTGGGGCTTCGGCATCTGGCTGGTGGCGGGTGGCCAGATCACGGTCGGTATCCTGACGGCCTTCATCGCCTACATCGGCCGCTTCTACAGCCGCCTGGATTCGATGAGCCGCATCGTCTCGGTCACGCAGAAGGCGGCGGCCGGCGCCAAGCGCATCTTCGACATCCTCGACCACGTGAGCAACGTGCCCGACCCGGTCAACCCGGTCAAGCTGCCGCGCGTGCAGGGCGCCATCACGCTGGACAACCTGAGCTTCCGCTACGGCAGCCGCGCCGTGATCAAGAACCTGGATCTGCAGATTCGCCCGGGTGAAATGATCGGCCTGGTCGGCCACAGCGGCTCGGGCAAGAGCACCCTGGTCAACCTGATCAGCCGTTTCTATGACGTGAGCGAGGGCTCCATCCAGCTCGACGGCGTGGACATCCGCCGGCTCAAGGTCTCGGACTTCCGCAGCAACATCGGTCTGGTGCTGCAGGAGCCCTTCCTGTTCTTCGGCACCATTGCCGAGAACATCGCCTACGGCAAGCCCGATGCCACGCGCGAGGAAATCGTGGCGGCGGCCCGTGCGGCCCACGCCCATGAATTCATCCTGCGCCTGCCGCATGGCTACGACTCCCTGGTGGGCGAGCGCGGCCAGGGCCTGTCGGGCGGCGAGCGCCAGCGCATCTCCATCGCGCGCGCACTGCTGATCGACCCGCGCATCCTGATCCTGGACGAGGCCACCTCGGCCGTGGACACCGAGACCGAGAAGGAAATCCAGAAGGCGCTGGACAATCTGGTGCAGGGCCGCACGACGATTGCCATTGCCCACCGCCTGTCCACGCTGCGCAAGGCCGACCGCCTCGTGGTCATGGACCGGGGCGAGATCGTGGAAGTGGGTCCGCACGACGAGCTGATGGAAAAGCAGGGCGCCTACTGGCGCCTGTACCAGGCCCAGGCGCGGCGCGCCGAAGAGGATGCCCAGGCCGCAGGCCTGACCCTGGCCGCAACCACCATCGAGGAATAAGCCATGTCCAACGCCCAACATTCCGCTGCCGGCGCCGATCTGAGCGGCGTGCGCATGGAGCGCAACGCCCATGGCCGCCTGGTGCTGATCCTGGCCGACGGCACGCGCCACGAATCCGTGGTGCCCGTGCGCGCCTTTCCCATTGCCGCACCGCTGGAAGGCCTGTCCCTGGTCTCCGTCGATGGCAAGGAGGCGCTGTGGGTGGACCACATGGACCATCTGCCGGCGCAGGCCCGCACGCTGATCGAGGAAGACCTGGCCGTGCGCGAGTTCGTGCCCGTCATCCAGCGCATCCACAAGGTGTCCGGCTTTTCCACGCCCAGCACCTGGGACCTGGAGACCGACCGGGGCCCCGTGCAGCTCGTGCTCAAGGCCGAAGAGGACATCCGGCGCCTGTCGGGCCGCACGCATCTGATGATCACCAGCCAGGACGGCGTGCAGTTCAGCGTGCCCGACAGCACGGCGCTGGACCGCACCTCGCGCAAGCTGCTGGAGCGCTTCCTCTAGCGCCTGGTCGGGGTGAATAAGGGGTTTACCCTTGGTTTGAGGCAGGCCGAAGCGTCTTTCAAAAAAAGCGCTTCAGTTCTTTCAGCTTCTGTCGATGATGAGGCGACGGCGGGAAATTCCCGCCCACAGCACACATCCAGCAAGAGGGTCGAGCCATGCCAATTCCACCTGTTGACCGATCACCCATACCGTGGCGCCCGCAAAGCGCCGATCTGTACTCCACCGGTGCGTCGGGCGCGGTGCCCGTGCGTCCTGTGAACGCCACCAACGCCGTCGAATCCACGGACCGCATCGGCGAAGGCCGGGTGGTGCGCGATCCTGAAAAGCCGTCCGTGGTGGACCAGGAAAACCGCGACTGGACGCTGGCCGAGGAGATCAAGCAGAAGGAAGAGGTCGAGGAGCCGCCCAAGGAGCCGATCTCCAAGCAGCTCATCGAGTTCATCCAGTCCATGTGGCGTGCCAGCGCCATGGCGGTGGAGCAGGCCCAGGAGGTCAGCAAGGCCGACGATGTGGCTCGCAACAAGATGCAGGTGCGCGACGAACCGTTGACCTATTCGGAACCCAAGGTCAAGCGTACCGGCGGTCTTTGAGTGTCAGGGGCGCGGCAAGAAGGCTCAGTCCTTTGAGCCTTCGCCTTCCTTCTTGTCCCTGGCAGCGGGTGCGGCTGCAGCATGCTCGGCTGCCGCACGCTCGGCGGCCTTTGCCTCTTCGGCCTGCGCCTTGGCCTTTGCCTTGTCGCGTTCGGCGCGGTACTTGACGGCAAAGGCCTGCACCTCCGCATAGGAGACGTAGCCGTCCTTGTCGGTGTCGGCCTCGTCGAAGGCCGCCGACAGGCGCGGGAACAGCGCCACTTCGGCACGGCTGAGCTTGCCGTCCTTGTTGAAGTCCAGCATCTTGAATTCGCGCTGGGCCTTGATCTCCCCCTTGGTCAGCGGCGCAGGGCTGGCCGTTGCCTGCTCGGTGGCTGCGTTTTCTGCCGCCTGCGCGCGCGCGGCGGGCAGCATGAAGGCGCTGGTCAGCAGCACGACGACGGCGGCCTGCAGCAGCGGTGGCCGGCGCAGCAGGGCAGAGCGGTTCATGAGGGGAAAATGCATTGGCTTTATTTGGGCACGGAACCGGCATTTGCAAGCACGGACGGCCCGCCCTTTGCAATTGTTTACTTCGGCGGATCGGCGTCCGGATTGGAGATGCCGCTGCTCACATGGCCTGCCGGCACATGGCGCGCGGCCGAGTTGACGTGGCCGGTCTGGTCGTCGAAGAAGAAGTCCGGCTCGAACTCGCGCAGGAACGGGCCCTTTTCCAGGCCGCCGAGGAACATGGCCTCGTCCACCGCAATGCCCCATTCCAGCAGCGTGCGGATGGCACGCTCGTGCGCCGGTGCGCTGCGCGCCGTCACCAGGGCCGTGCGAATGCGCATGGTCTGGGACGAGTCCGCCTGCTGCTGAAGCCGGTGAAGGGCTTGCAGCAGGGGTTTGAACGGCCCTTCTCCCAGGGGCGTGGCGGCATGGGAGACCTCATGGCGCAGAAAGGCCGGCAGCCCGCCTTGCTGGTAGATGCGCTCGGCCTCGTCGGAGAACAGCACGGCATCGCCGTCGAAGGCAATGCGCACTTCCTGCGGGTAGCGGTCGCCTGCGGGCGTGGAGTCGACCATCACGCGCGCCGCAGGAAAGCCGATGGACAGGGCCCTGCGCACATCGACCTCGTTGGCCGAGAGAAACAGGTGCGCGCCCAGCGGCCGCAGGTAGGAAAACGGATCGCGCCCGCGCGTGAACACGCCGCGCTCTATGTGCATGTCGGCCGCCTTGGCCGAGGCGAAGACCCGCATGCCGCTGGCCGGGTCGTTGCGCGACAGCATCATCACCTCCACGCGCTGCACCTCGGGCGTATTGAAGGCCAGCAGCTTGCGCACCAGCGGGAAGGCGATGCCCGGGCGTGCGGGCTGGTGCACCAGGTCCAGCTGGCGGCGCATGTAGGCCTGCTCGTCACCGGCGTCGAACAGCCGGTTCTCCTCCTCGAAGTCGAACAGCGCCCGCGAGGAGATGGCGACGACCAGCTTGTCTTGCAGGGTCACGGACATGGCTTGGCGCTTTTCGCTATTTGACGAACTGGTTGAGCTGGATGATGGGCATGAGCACGGCCAGCACGATCAGGGCCACGACCATGCCCATGGCCACGATCAGCAGCGGCTCCAGGATGGTGGCCAGGTGCATGGCACGGCGCTGCACCTCGGTGGACAGCTGGTTGGCCGCGCGCTGCAGCATCACGGGCAGCTGGCCGGTCTGCTCGCCCAGGCGGGCAAACATGGAGATCAGTCCCGGGAAGCGCTTTTTCTGCGCCAGCGCCGAGGCCAGCGGCGCGCCCTCGCGCACCAGGGCCAGCGCGTCCATGGCGTCGGCGCGCAGCGCGCGGTTGCCCAGCGTTTCGGCTGCGGCCTGCAAGGCCTTGAGAATGGGCACGCCCGCGCCCGCCAGCATGGCCAGCGTGCCGGCAAAGCGTGCCGCGTTGTAGTTGCGCGCCAGCCGGCCGATCAGCGGCAGGCGCAGCCACCAGGCGTCGAAGCGCTCGCGCAGCGCGGGGTTCTTCATGGACAGCCGGAATCCCACGGCGCCCAGCACCAGGGCGATCAGCGCGGCCCAGCCATAGCTGCGCACGAAGTCGCTGAGCGCCAGCATGGCCACGGTGAGCCAGGGCAGGGCGCGCTTGGTGCCGGCGAACACGCTGGCCACCTGGGGCACCACGTAGCTGACCAGGAACAGCACGATGACGATGGCCACCAGGGTCACGATGGCCGGGTACAGGGCTGCGCCGATAAGCTTGGACTGCAGGGCCTGGCGCGATTCCAGGTCGTCGGCCAGCCGCCCCAGCACCGGGCCCAGGCTGCCGCTGGCCTCGCCGGCGCCGATCACGGCGCAGTAGATGTCGGAGAACTCGCGCGGGTGCTGGGCCAGGGCGCGGGCAAAGGTGGAGCCCGCGTTGACCTCGGCGCGCAGCGCGGCCACGAGGTGGTGCTGGCGCGGGTCGTCGGCTTCTTCGGACAGCGCGGCCAGGGCGCGCTCTATGGGCAGGCCTGATCCGACCAGACCCGCCATCTGGCGTGTCCAAACGGTGAGCCCTGTGGAGCCAAGGACGGGGCGGGTCAGCCAGCGCGAGGCGCCGCCCTGCGGGCTGGACGCGGAACCCGAGGCCACGATCTCCACGGCCATGGGCACCAGGGCCTGGGCCCGCAGCTGGCTGCGCGCGGCGCGCGCGTTGTCGGCTTCGATCGTGCCCTTGCGGGTCTGACCTTGTGCATCCAGGGCTTCGAAGGAAAAGGCAGGCATGCGCGGCGGGAGTCGGGAAGGGCTGGGAAAGGGATGGCGTTCAGGAAACGCCAGGCGGCGATCCAACCCCCGATGGTAGCCGCTGCCGGTGACGGCTGGATGGCGAGGCCGCCGCCGCGGTCGGCGGCAGCCCCTGCCTGGTCCTTATGCCGGCTGGGCCGCGAGGTCCGCTTCGTTGAGCTGGATGGAGCGCAGCGAGGCCGGGCGTTCCATCAGCGGCTGGCCGTAGTCGCTGAACTCGGGCAGCGCGGGCAGCAGTTTCATCATCGTGCCCCAGCGCAGGTAGCTGGCCATGAGCACGTCGGCCGCGGTGAACTGGTCGCCGCACAGGTAGCGCCTGCCGGCCACGGCCTGGCGCAGCGTCTGCACCACGTCGTCATAGCGGCCATAGCCGGCCGACATGGCCTGGTCGGCCGTCTGCTGCTCCAGGTGGCCCTGGCTCTTGGCAGTCATCAAGGCGTCGACGGGGCCGGCCAGGAAGAACATCCAGCGATGGTAGACCCCGCGCAGCGGGCTGTCCACGGCCGGCGCGAGCCTTCGTTCGGGGAAGATGTCGGCCAGATAGGCAAGGATGGCGGCCTGTTCGGTGATCACGGTCTCGCCGTGCACCAGGGCGGGGACCTTGCCCATGGGGTTGATGGCCAGGTAGTCGGCAGCCTTCATGGTGCTGCCGTATTCCAGCCGCACGGGCTCATAGCGGGCGCCGCATTCCTCCAGCATCCAGCGCGCGATGACGGCGCGCGAGCGGGGGTGGAAGTAAAAGCGCAGCGGCTTGATCGAGTCGTTCATGAAGGCTCCCAGTGGTTTGAATGCATGGCGAGAAGGCCATGGGAGCGACTGTAGGAGGCTATGCTGACAGTTTTTGTCAGCAGTGGTGTCAGCAGTGGTGTCAGTGGACCGTGTAGCCCAGTTGCCGCGACCAGCGTTCGATCAGGCCGCTGCGGTGGTCGGGATAGCGTTCCTGCAGATCGGTGACGGAGCGCACGCGGTCGGCGCGGAAATGGCGGAAGTCCTGGCGCAGTTCGCACCAGGCCGCAAGAATGCGCCGCTGATCGAAGAAAGCCATGGCAAAAGGCCAGATCTGGCGCTCGGTCGGCTGGCCCTTCTCATCCGTGTAGTGCAGCAGCACCCGGTGCTGGCGCCGTATCGCCAGGCGCAGCGCGGTCTGCCAGGGCTCGGTCACGGACTCGTGGCAGATGGGCGGCACCAGCAGGCCGCTGGTGTCCACCTCGATGCGCAGTTCCAGCGGCAGCGCGCTGCGTATGCGGTCCAGCGCGGCAGTGGCGGCCTGGGCGAGCTCGGGGTCGGCCTGGCGGCTGGCCCAGCGCGCGCCCAGCAGCAGGGCTTCCAGCTCATCGGGCGTGAACATCAGCGGCGGCAGCAGAAAGCCGGGCCGCATCTCGTAGCCCACGCCCGGGTCGCCCGCAATCGCGGCACCCTGCTCGCGCAGGGTGGCAATGTCGCGGTACAGGGTGCGCAGGCTCACGTCCAGCTGCCGGGCCAGCACCGGCCCGGCCTGGGGCAGGCGCGCGCGGCGCAGCAGGTCAATCAGCTGCAGCAGCCGGGCGGAGCGGCTCATGCCTTCAGCGGCCCATGACGCCGGCCGTGATCTCCAGCGAGCGCAGGCGCAGGTCGCGGTCATACACGTCGCTGACCAGGATCAGCTCGTCGGCCTCGGTGTCGGCCTGCAGCTTCTGCAGGCGCGTGCGCACCTTGTCCGGGCCGCCGATGGAGGCCACGGCCAGGAAGTCGCCGATGGCGCGGCGCTCCTGCTCGCCGAGCTGGGCTGCATAGTTCTCGATGGGGCGCGGCAGCAGTCCGCGCCGGCCCGTGATGATGCCCAGCACTCGCTGGTAGGTGCTGCTGGCCAGGTACTCGGCCTCGTCATCGGTGGGCGCGGCGATCACGGGGGCGCCGACGATCACATAGGGCTTGGCCAGTTGGGCCGACGGCTTGAACAGGCTGCGGTACAGCTGCACGGCCTGGTAGAGCATGCGCGGCGCGAAGTGCGAGGCAAAGGCGTAGGGCAGGCCCAGGTGGGCAGCCAGCTGGGCCGAGAACAGGCTGGAGCCCAGCAGCCAGATCGGCACGTTGGTGCCCGCGCCAGGCGTGGCCACCAGCTTTTGCTCGGGCGTGGCCGGGCCCAGCAGGCGCTGCAGCTCCGTCACGTCGCGGGGAAAGTCTTCCTCGGTCTCGACGCGGTCGCGGCGCAGCGCGCGCATGGTGGCGCCATCGGTGCCTGGCGCACGGCCCAGGCCCAGGTCGATGCGGCCCGGGTACAGCTCGGCCAGCGTGCCGAAGGCTTCGGCGACCACCAGGGGGGCATGGTTGGGCAGCATGATGCCGCCCGAGCCCACGCGGATCTTCGAGGTGCCGCCTGCGATATGGCCGATCAGCACGGCCGTGGCCGAGCTGGCGATGCCGGGCATGTTGTGGTGCTCGGCCAGCCAGTAGCGCTCGAATCCCAGTTCCTCGGCCTTGCGGGCCGTGGCCAGCGCAATGTCCAGGGCCTCGGCGACGGTGCCGCCTTCGCGCACGGCCACGAGGTCGAGCATGGACAGACGGACTTCATTGAATGATGTCATGGCAGGTTCCAACTTCCAGTTCACGGTGGGTGGGGGCGGCGCGGGCCTTGCCGCGCCAGGGCATTCCTGGTGCGCGTTCGCGCACTCAGTTTCTTCTGGACATTTCCCGCGCGCAGGTGATGCCCAGCACCACGCACCAGACCAGGGGGAGGATGGCAGCCGCCAGATGGTTCTCGCCCTGCTGGATGGCCAGCCAGGACAGCGGCAGCGCCACCAGCGCCGACAGGCGGATGACGCGGCGCAGCTGGCTGGTGGACAGCCGGGACTTGAACCACCACAGGGCGATGTAGCTGATCAGGCTCAGCGTGGCGACCCACAGGAACAGGTCGCCGCCATAGGGAGCGCTCCAGGCGCGTAGGGATTCCAACATGCCGACCATTGTGGCAAACGGGGATGCCCCGTGCTGCGCAGGGTCGGGCGTGGCCGCCTGCGCCTAGTCGCGCGTGACGCGCAGCACTTCCTCGGGCGTGGTGATGCCCTCGCGCACCAGCCGCTCGCCATCGTCGCGCATCAGGCGCATGCCCGAGGCCAGCGCGGTGTCGCGGATCTCGGCCTCGCTGGCCTGGCGGTGGATCTGCGCGCGGATGGTGTCGTCCACCACCAGCATCTCGAAGATGCCGGTGCGCCCCCGGTAGCCGCTGGGCTCGGTGGTGTCGATCTTGCGCACCAGGCGCTGTGCCAGCACGCCCAGCAGGGAGGACGACAGCAGGAACGGCTCCACGCCCATGTCGATCAGGCGGGTGACGGCGCTGGATGCATCGTTGGTGTGCAGCGTGGCCAGCACCAGGTGGCCCGTCAGCGAGGCCTGGATGGCGATCTGCGCGGTCTCGAAGTCGCGGATTTCGCCGATCATGATCACGTCCGGGTCCTGGCGCAGGATGGCGCGCAGGGCCTTGGCGAAGGTCAGCTCGATCTTGGCGTTCACCTGCGTCTGCCCCACGCCGGCCAGCTCGTACTCGATGGGGTCTTCCACCGTCATGATGTTGCTGTGGCTGGCGTCCATGCGCGACAGCGCCGCGTACAGCGTGGTGGTCTTGCCCGAGCCCGTGGGGCCAGTGACCAGCACGATGCCGTGGGGCTGGGCCGTCATGTGGGTGAACCGCCTCAGCGTCTCGCCCTGCATGCCCACGGCCTCCAGGCTGAGCTTGCTCTCGCTCTTGTCCAGCAGGCGCAGCACGGCGCGCTCGCCATGGGCGCTGGGCAGGGTGGAGACGCGCACGTCGATGGCGCGCGTGCCCAGGCGCAGGCTGATGCGGCCGTCCTGGGGCAGCCGCTTTTCGGCGATGTCCAGGTCGGCCATGATTTTCAGGCGCGAGATCAGCGCCGCGTGCAGGGCCCGGTTGGGCTGCACGACCTCGCGCAGGTCGCCGTCCACGCGAAAGCGCACGCTGGAGTGGCGCTCATAGGGCTCGATGTGGATGTCGCTGGCGCCGTCGCGCGCGGCCTGCGTGAGCAGGGCGTTGAGCATGCGGATGATGGGCGCGTCGTCCGCAGTCTCCAGCAAGTCCTCGACGGCGGGCAGCTCCTGCATCATGCGCGAGAGGTCGGCGTCGGACTCGACCTCGCTGACCACCAGGGCCGCGCTGGACTCGCCCTGCGAATAGGCGGCGCTGATGCGGTGCGCCAGCGTGCCCGCATCCAGCATCTGCCAGCGCTGCACCGCATGCTTGCGCTGGACTTCGGACAGTGCCTGCCAGTCGGGCGAGGGGCCGTGCCAGAGCAGGGGCTCGTGGCCGTCGTCCTCGATCAGCAGCTGGCTGGTGCGCGCAAACGAATAGGGCAGGGGATAACGCATGGGGCCTTCCTGCCTCAGAGCGCGCCGGGGGCTGCCGGCACGGCGGGAGCGGCGGGCTGCGGCTGGGTGAAGTCGATCAGCTCGGGCTTGGCGCCCGGCACGTTGACGATGGCGGCCGGATTGGTGAACGAGCCGGGGTCCGGCTGCGGCGTCAGCGTGGGCAGCACGGGCGCGGCGTTGACCGAGCGCAGCAGGGCGCTGGGCTCGGGCTGCAGGCTCTGTTGCTGCGCGCGAATGGCTTCGTAGCGCTCGGAAGAGACCTGATTGGTCGCAGTCGCATCGCGCATCACCACGGGGCGCAGGAAGACCATCAGGTTGGTCTTGTTGCGCTTGCGGTTGGTGTTGCGGAACAGGTTGCCGACCACGGGGATGTCGCCCAGCAGAGGCACCCGGTCCTCGGCCTGGGAGTAGTTGTCGTCGATCAGGCCGCCGAGCACGACGATGTTGCCGTCCTCGACCAGCACGTTGGACTCGATGGAGCGCTTGTTGGTGGTCAGGCCGTTGGTGTCCTTGCGCGTGGACTCGTCCACCGAGGAGACCTCCTGGAACACGGCCAGCTTCACCGTGCCGTTCTCGTTGATCTGCGGGCGCACGCGCAGCATCAGACCCACGTCCTTGCGCTCCACCGTGGTGAACGGGTTGACCGTGCCGCCCGTGGAGTTGCTGGCGTAGGAGCCCGTGACCATGGGCACGTTCTGGCCCACGATGATGCGCGCCTCCTCGTTGTCCAGCGTCATCAGGTTGGGCGTGGACAGGATGTTGGCGTCACCGCTGTTTTGCAGGAAGTTGGCCAGGAAGCCCAGAGTGTCCTTGCCGTTGACGCGCTGCGTGAAGCCGAGGTTGGTGCCCCTCAGGCTGGTCAGCGTGTCGCCCGTGATGGCACTGCCGTCGAGGCCTCCATCCTTGACCAGGCCGAGCAGGTTCAGGATGTTGGCGCCCGCCACATTGGAGTTCGTGCCCAGGGTGCCGATCACGCGGCCGTTGTTGCTGAGCATGGCCTGCCACTGGATGCCGAACTGGGCCAGCCGGTTGTCCTTGATTTCGACGATCAGGCTTTCGATCAGCACCTGGGCGCGGCGGCCGTCGAGCTTGTCGATCACGGCACGCAGTTGGCGATAGACGGGCGGCGGGGCCGTGATGATCAGCGAGTTGGTCGAAGGATCGGCCTGGATCATGCCGCCCGTGGAGGGTTGCTGGGCCACGCCCAGCGCGCCGCCCCCGCCGCTGCCCAGGCCCGAGGACGAGCCCATGCCCATGGATGCCGTGCCGCTGGAGTCGCGCGAGACCACGGGCTGCGAGGTGGGAATGGAGGACATGCCGCCACCCTGCGGCGTGGTGCCGCCCGCACCGGGCTGGCCGCTGGCCGTGCCCGCAGCCGTGGCCTGGGCGCCTATGGCTGCGCGCAAGGTGGCTGCCAGCGCCACGGCGTCGGCGTTCTTCAGATAGACCACATGGATGTTGCCCTGGTCGCCGCCGCCGTTCATGGCGGGCTGGTCCAGCCGCGCGATCAGCGAGCGCACCTGCGCCAGGCGTGCGGGGTTGGCCGCGCGCAGCACGATGGAGTTGCTGCGCGGCTCGGCCATCAGCGAGGTCTTGAAGGCGTTGTCGCTCTGGCCCGGAATATTGGCGCCGCCGGCGGTCACGGTGAGGCCGCCGGGGCTGGCCGTGCCGCCTTCGATCAGGCGCGAGACCAGGGCCACCATGTCGGTGGCCACGGCATGGCGCAGCGGGATGATTTCGACATCGGTGGCGTTGGACACATCCATGGTCGCCACGATGCGCGAGATGCGCTGCAGGTTGTCAGCGTAGTCGGTGATGACCAGCGAGTTGTTGCCCGGGTTGACGTTGATGGTGTTGTTGGGGCTGATCAGCGGGCGCAGCACGGGAACCAGGTTGGCCGCGTTCTCGTAGTTGAGCTTGAAGATCTGGGTGACGATCTGGCTGCCCGCGCTGCTGCGGCTCGCGCCCACGGCCACTTCGCTGGCCTGCAGCTTGGCGTCGGCTTCAGGGATGACCTTGTACAGGCCGGCCGATTCGACAATGGTGAAGCCCTGCAGGCGCAGCGCGGCCAGGAACTGCTGGTAGGCGGTGGCAGGCGGCACGGGCCTGTCGGTCAGCAGCGTGATCTGGCCCTTGACGCGCGGATCGACCACCACGTTGCGATTGGTGATGGCGCCGATGGCGCGCGAGACGGCCTCGATGTCGGCGCCCGAGAAATTCAGTGTCACAGGCTCGCCGGGGCGCAGGCTGGGCGTGGTGCCGGCCGGTGCATTGGTCTGCTGGGCCTGGGCGGTGCCAGCGGTGCAGGCCAGCATGGCGCTGACGGCCAGCGTGTGCAGGGTGTTGCGCCAGAACGGGGTCGTGTGCTGCTGAGTCATGGATCAACCAAAGGAAATGATGGACCGGGGCCCCTGGCGCCGTCCCAGAATGTTGAGCAGGTTGGACAGCGCGGTTTCGCGCTCCGGGCTGGCCGAGGCCTCGCCCTGGAAATGCAGCCGCTGGCCCACCCATTGGCCCTGGCCGCTCAGGCGCAGGTCGCCGGTCAGGGTACTGAGCTGCAGCTGCGGACTGTCGCCCCCGAGGATGTCCAGCCGGTAGCTGCCCAGCGGGCGCAGCGGTGACAGGCGTGAGGATACGGCCAGCGCCTCCAGGCGCGTGCTGCCTTCGCTGCGCCAGCGGCCCGATTGCCACAGCAGCTGCAGTTGCAGGGCCTGCGTGGCCAGCCGCAGCTGGCCTTGCAGGTCCACCGTGTTCCATGGCGTGCCCAGACCGGACAGCAGGGAGGCGGGCCAGCGCGTGTCGCTGTCATGCACCACGGCGCTCAGGCCCTGCCAGCGGGGCAGCAGGTCCAGCACCACGGGCGTGGGTGTGCAGCATTCGCTGCGCAGTTGTATGCGGGCTCCGTCCAGGCGCGGGCGCAGCGTCCATTCCAGCCGTGTGGGCAGGGCCGTGCGGTCGCGGCTGCCGGCGCCTCCGGTGAAGACCAGGGAGGCCGAGCCATTCCACAGCGTGCCGCGCGGCTGCTGCAGCAGCACCTGGCCCTGCGTGGCCGAATCCACGCCGCGCGCCAGCCAGGCGGCGGGCGCCCAGACGACGGTGGTGGCCACCAGGCCGCACAGGGCACCGGCCAGCGCCCAGCCGCGCGGTGCGCGCAGGGCCGGCTGGGAGCGGGGCTTGCGTTGCATGCTCAAGGCGTCCGCGACGGATCGACGGGCAGGTCCAGCACCAGGCTGCCATCCCAGCGCACGGCATCGGCAGCGCCTGCGCCTGCTGCGCCGGAGGCGGCGGCAGTGCTTGCAAATGCACTGCGGGCCAGCTTCATCTCTGCCGGAACGGCGTGGGTGTTGCTGCGGACCTGGGCCAGCCAGCGCGCCAGCGCGGCGGCGGGTGCGGCCTTGAGCGTGATCTGTGCGCGGTCGCCCATCCAGTTCAATTGGGCGGAGGCGCCCAGTTCGGCGGACAGCGAGCTTTGCAGCAGCGCCTTGGCATCGCCGACCACAGGGCGTGCGTTGCCGCGCAACTGCTCGGCCTCGGCCTGCAACAGCTGCATCTGGCGCAACTGGCGGTCGGCCTGGGCATGGCGTTCGGGCGCGGTGCGCAGGCTGTGCAGGGCGGGGGCCAGGGCTACCCACCACAGCAGGGCCAGTGCCACCACGCCACCGGCCAGCAGGGTCATGTTCTGTTCACGCGGCGCCAGGGCATTCCAGCGCGCACGCAGGGGTGCCAGGCTTTGGCGGGATGCACGCATGTTCATGGCCGGGCCTCCTGGGCAAGCAGCAGGTCGGCGCCGTCACGCTGCAGTCGCAGGCCGCTGCCGGCCAGATGTTGTTGTGCCTGCTCCAGTGCCTCGGCCTCCAGCGAGACGCCCTTGAGGCGCAACTGCCGGTCCTGGTAGTCCATGGCCTGGGGCAACTGTCCAGCGGGCAGGGCCCGGGATGCGGCGGCCAGCAGGGGCTCCAGGTCGCCCTGCGTCAGCGCGCCGGCGGTCTGGCGCAGTGTGGCGACTTCGCGCTGCATTTGAACGGGCGCGTCGACGATGACGGGCACGCGGGGGAAGCTGGTGGCCAGCGTGGAGCGCACCTGGACCTGCTTGGCCGCGATGGCGCGGTTCTCGGTCCAGGCCCAGGCATTGAGGCCCACTACCTGGGCCAGCAGGGCGAGCACGGCGCCCCAGCGCGCGGCCTTCCATTGCGGCGCGCGCAGAAAGCTTTGCCAGCCGTCGAGCATGCGCCGCCGTGTGCGGCTGCCGCCGCCCAGATCCAGGTCGAACTGGGCCAGATCCCAGCTTTGTGCGCGGGCCGCCAGGCCGCGCTGGGCGTCCGTCAGCAGGCTGACTGGGCGCTGCAGGGCCTCGGCGGCGCGGGCCAGCGCCGGGTCGGCCTGGATCGGGGTGTCGGGGGGCAGGGCCTGAAGCAGGGCGGCCAGCATGGCGGGGTCGGCACTGTCGGTGCGCAGCGGCAGGCAGGCCAGCGAGTCCATGCCCTGCGGGGCGGTGCTCAGGCCGGTGGCCAGCAGCCAGGCCGATTCGGGTGAGCCCACGGCCCAGAGCTGGGGCGTGGCCTGGGGCGGACATTCCGGCACGATGCGGCCCACGGGCCGCCCTGCGGATTCCAGGGCCTGAAGGTGGGCATGGAGCCAGGCCTTGTTGCAGGCGGCAACCCAGCAGGGCTCGCCTGCGCGTGCCTGCGGCTGCAGGGCCAGGTGCAATTGGGAGGGCTCGTCGAGCAGGCGCTCTTCCAGCAGCCCGTCGAGCACGGCGCGCAGGCGCACATGTCCGCGCCGGCTTCCCGTAGGCACGCCATGGGGGAGGCTGACCAGATGCCAGGACAAGGCCTGGTGCGGCACCACGGCAACCGTCTGGCCGGTGCGGCCAGGATCGGGCAGCAGGCCTGCGGCAGCGTGGCCATGCCGGTCGGCGCGCAGGCCGTCACTGCTGAGTGCGTAGGCGTATTCGCCAGCGGGGCCCGCAGGCAGATGAAGAATCAAGGTGCTCATGGGCGGAAGCGGGCATTGTAGGGGGCGAGTGTGACAGCCATCTGTCATGGCGCGGGAGCTTCGGGCAATCCCCAGTCCCCCCTCTCACGCCAGATGGTAGTGACTGTCATGTTGTTGCGACGCAACATGGAGCGTTCGCTGGCCACGATCTCGCCCAGGCGCATGCGGCCACGCGCCTCGAAGAAGCTGGTGGCCACCGACAGGTTCTGTCCTTCGAATTTCTGCGGCAGGCCCAGCGCGTTGGAGGCATCGGCCAGGCTGCGCAGCGGGCGCGATGCGCGCAGCTGCACCAGCTGGCTGGCCTGGGACCAGGTCAGGTCCTCCACGCTGGCCCAGATGACTTCGGCGCTGGCGGTGTTGAGGTTGACGGGCGTGTTCTCGGGCAGCAGGGTGATGTAGGGCTCCAGGCGCGCGACGACCTCGGGCGGCAGGCCCAGCCAGCCGAACTGGCCCAGCGTGCGCGGCATCAGGAACTGCGCGCCCTCGCCAGGGGTGGCGGCTGCGCGCAGGGCCTGGACGATCTGCGTGGCATAGGCAGGGGGCAGATTCAGGCGTTCCAGCAGGCGGGACAGCGGGCGCAGGGTTTCGGGCTTGTCGGGGGCGCTCAGCAGGTTGCGCAGGTTCAGGCGCGACTGCAGGTCGATGATCTGGCCCGAGAGAAAGGCGTCCTGCATGTCGGCCATGCCGTCATCGACCTGGCTGACGTTGTTCTGCGCCGCCAGGAAGGTGGACAGGCGCGCCTCCTGCAGCGGCACGGCCCAGGGTTCGGCCAGATGGTCCACCTGCAGGCTGGTGCGCGCATCCTCGGCCAGCACCACGCGCGACCAGTCCAGCGCACCCAGCAGGATCCAGGCGGCCTGCATGCGGTTGCGCTCGGCGGTCTCGACCTCCACGCTGCGCCACTGCTGCCACAGCGCGGTGGCGGCGAACGTGGCCACCAGGGTCACCGTGAGCATGGCGGCCAGCAGAGCCACGCCACGGTGGCGGCGGCGGCCGGGCAGGGGGCGGGGTGTGCGCATCATGATCGGCTGTTGGAGCGCAAGGGGTTGACCCAGTCCATGGTGACGCGGCCAGGAATGGCGCTGTCGGGCGGCAGGGTCAGTTCGACGCGGATGCCGTCAGGAATCGTGGGCAGCTGTGCGCTGCTGTTGGTGCCGCCGGATGGTGGATTGGGCGTGCCCGTGCCGTTGTCCGAGCCGCTGGACTGCGGATTGCTCCAGGCGTTGTCGCGGTAGTAGTACAGGCGCCATTGGTCCAGGGGCATCAGCACGGTTTCGCGCCGGCGCTGGTCGTCCGAAGGGTTGCGCCCCCATTGCGATCCCTGGTTCCAGGCATCGCGCCACTGTGCGCGCGTGCGCAGCGGCGGCGACTGCCAGCGCAGCCACTGGTCGCGTCCGGCCGTCTGGCGGCGCGCCCAGGCGACGACCACGGCGCCGTCGTCCACGGCGGCGCTGCTCTTGCGGGTCATGCGCAGCACCTGGCCGTCCCAGTCGATGACCTGCGTGTTTTCAAGCGGCATCAGCGCTTCGAGGTCGGCATTCCATTGGGAGATGACGGTCTGCAGCACCATCTGCTGCTCGTTGCGGGCACGAATGGTCTCCTGCGAGCGCACCATGCTGTCCAGCCCGCGCCAGCTCACCAAGGCCAGAAGGGCCATGACGGCGATGGCCACCATCAGCTCCACCAGGGTGAAGCCGTGCGTGCGGGAGGGGTGGCGCAAGCGCATTCAGAAGCGTCCCACGATGGTGGATACGCGCAGCACGGGGTGCTCTGCCGTGACCACCAGGGCATCGACACGGCGGAAGCTGGGATTGGGTGTGGGCCGCACGCTGAGCCGGACCTGCAGTTGCCGGCCGCCCTGCTCGCAAGTCAGGCTGTTGTCGCCCACGGGCGGCATCTGGCGTGACAGGCGCATGCGCACCAGCTCGTTTTGCGCGCACAGCTGGGCCAGCAGCACCTCGGACTGGCGCTCGGCATTGAGTGTCAGGGCCGATGTGGCCTGCAGACCGGCCATGAGCGCAATGCCCACGATGCCCAGGGCCACCAGCACCTCGATCAGCGTGAAGCCGCGTGCCGGGCGCCTGGGGGCACCGTGCTTTCGGCGCGTTCCGTGGAGGGCTGTCATGGCAGGGACTGCACGGCAAAGGGGCGCAGTCCATCCGTGGCCACGCGCAGCGGCGGGCTGGTGGAGTCGCGCAGCGTCAGCGTGACGGACTGGGGCGGAATCAGCGGCTCGGGGCCCAGCACCAGCGGCGTGGCCGGCTGCGCCTGCACACCGGGCTGCAGCCATTGGGAAGGCAATTGCGCGCTGGCCGGCAGTCCCTCGAAGCGAAAGCCCTGCGGCATGGGCCGCCAGCGCACGGGCACGCCGTTGGCACGGGCCTGGGCGCGGGCCGACTCCAGCAGCGCGGCCAGGCGTTCGGCCTCGCGCTCCAGCTGTGCCTGTCCGCTGTCGCGCAGCGACAGGCTCACGCCTGCGGCGGCAATCGCCATGATGCTGATGACGACCATCAGCTCCAGCAGGGTGAAGCCGCGCGAAGGGGTGGACAGGGAGGAGGGAGCGGTCTGGCGGGGCATGAGAGCAGGCAGGCCCGCCGGGAGTGCGGGCCTGTGGTGCGGTGCGGCGCGGCCCCTGCGGGCCGTCGCCCGGGCCATCGACTTATTGCCAGCTGCCGATGTCGGCATCCTTGCCCTCTCCGCCGGCCTGGCCGTCGGCGCCAAAGGACATGATGTCGATGGGGCCCTTGATGCCAGGATTCAGGTACTGGTAGGGGCGGCCCCAGGGATCGTTGGGCAGCTTTTCCAGGTAGGGCTTCCAGTTGTTGGGCAGCGGCCCGCTCGTGGGGCGGACGATCAGGGCCTGCAGGCCCTGCTCCGCCGTGGGGTAGCGCTGGTTGTCCAGGCGATAGAGCTTGAGCGCCTGGGAGATGTTGGTGATGTCGGTGCGTGCAGCCGTGACGCGGGCATCGTCGGCGCGGTCCAGCACATTGGGCACGATCAGGGCCGCCAGCACGCCGATGATGACCAGGACCACCATCAGCTCGATCAGCGTGAAGCCGCGCTGGACGGCAGTGCGCAGGGCAGGCAACGGACGGCGGGGAAGGCTGGTCATGGAACGGTGCAGCAAATTGGACATATCGCTCCATCATAATCGCGCGATGGTGACACTTTCATTGAACCGCGGCCAGGCCCGGACCTGGCATGTCAAGGCGGCCACATTCGTGCTCTGGCTGCTGGCTGCCGGCGTCGTGGCTTTCTGGGCCATGCGCCTGGGCAATGGCGGCGCGGGAGCGCCCGTGCCACCCGCGCCCGCTGAGCCCTTGCAGGTCGATGCGCCCGCGCTGGCGCAGGCCCTGGGAGGCGTGGCGGCCGCGCAGGGCGCCGTCGCCCCCGCTGCAGCGCCTGTGGTCTCGCGCTATGCGCTGGTCGGTGTGCTGGCCGGGCGCGACAGCGGCGGCGGCGCGGCGGTCATCGCCGTGGGCAACCAGCCGGCAAAGCCCTTCCGCGTGGGGCGCGCCGTGGAGGACGGCGTGGTGCTGCAGTCGGTGTCGGGCCGCGAGGCGCGCCTGGGGCCCAGGGTCGATGGCCCGGCTTCCATCACGCTGCAGATTCCCCTGCCCGACAAGCGCTGATTCCGGTCAGCGCGGCAACGGCAGGTCCAGCGCCAGCCAGCCGCCAAAGTCAGGCGCGGGCAGCGTCCATTGGGCCGCCTGGGGCAGGGCGCTGCCTTCGCGCATCAGCCATTGCACGCAGCGCGCCACGCCGGCATGGGTGATCCAGACGGTGTCGCGTGCGGCGCCATCGCCCACCGAACCCCTGCTCGTCTGCTGCAAGGCCTCATCCACCCTGCGCAGCATGGTCGCCAGGGACTCTCCCCGGTCCGGCGCGTGCCCGGCAAGGTCTGCCGCCCAGGCATCGATGGCGCTGCGGTCCAGCGCATCCCAGGGCTGGCCTTCCCACTCGCCGAAATCCATCTCCAGCAGGCGGCTGTCCACTGCCGATGCCAGGCCGGGCCGCAGTGCCTGCAGGGCCCGGGCCAATTGACGGCATCGGCGCAGGGGCGAATGCACCAGCAGGCAATCCGCAGGCAGGGCGAGATGCAGGGCCTGCGCCGCATCGGCCGTGGCCTGGGCGTCGGCTTGCATGTCGAGTCGGCCATAGCAGATGCCGGGCGCCACCAGGGGGCGGGCATGGCGTACCAGCCAAAGGCGTGGTGCCGGGTTGGTGCAGGCGCAGTTCATGGCACGCGCACCAGTACGGCGGCAGCCCCCAGCAGCATGGCCAGTTCACAGACCTGCTGGGCAGCGCCCAGGCAATCCCCCGTCATGCCGCCCAGCCGGCGGCGCAGCCAGCGCACCATGGCGGCCGTGGCCAGGGCTCCGGGCAGAACCAGGCCGATGACCAGCGGCAGGCCCGCCAGCCAGCCTGTCAGCGCCAGGGCGGGCAGGCACCAGAGGGTTGCCGCGACCAGGCCCCTGGCAGCCAATGGCCGACCCGCGGCGTGCAAGGCCTTGGAGTGGGCGGCCTGGCCCACATAGGGAAGGCATTGCATGAGGGCCAGCGGCGCCATGCGCGACAGCACATGGATGCTGCACAGCAGCAAGGCCGCCCATTGCACGCGGATGTCGACCAGCAGCGCGACCAGGGATAGCTTGGCCAGCAGCGTCATCACCAGCGCCATGGCGCCGTAGGCTCCCAGGCGCGAATCCTTCATGATTTCCAGCGCGCGCTCGGGCGGGACAAAGCCGCCCAGGCCGTCGGCCACATCGGCCAATCCGTCTTCGTGCAGTCCCCCGGTCAGCCACAGCGTGGCCACGGTGGAAAGAACGGCGGCAACCAGCGGCATCCAGGGGCTGGGCGCCAGCAGCCAGCCCGTTGCCATCAGGCACGCTGCGCCCCATGCGCCCACCAGCCAGCCGATGCCGGGCAGATGGGCAACGCTGGCGTGCTGCAGCTGGGGGCTCCAGCCAGCCCAGGCGGCCAGCCGCCCCGTGACCGGGATGCGGCTGAAGAACTGGACGGCCAGGACAAAGTGGCGAAGCGGCTGCATGGGCGTGTCAGTGCCGGCCAGCCAGGTCCGTCACTTGAGGAAAAGCTGGTAGGCCGGGTTGGCGGTTTCCTCGACCCAGGGGTAGCCAAGATTGCTCAGGAAGGCGTCGAATTTCTTGCCGTCCTTGGCGGGCACCTGCATGCCGACCAGGATGCGGCCGTAGTCGGCGCCCTGGTTGCGGTAGTGGAACAGCGAGATGTTCCAGGTCGGCGCCATCAGGCTGAGGAACTTGAACAGTGCGCCGGGGCGTTCGGGGAAGACGAAGCGCAGCAGGCGCTCTTCCTGCGCCAGCGGCGAATGGCCGCCGACCATGTGGCGCAGATGCTCCTTGGCCATGTCGTCGAAGGTCAGGTCCAGCGCCTCGAAGCCCTGCTTCTCGAAGTTCCTGGCGATCTTCTCGGACTCGCCGCGTGCCGCCGTGGTCAGGCCCACGAAGACGTGGGCCTTGTTCTCGTGGCTGATGCGGTAGTTGAATTCGGTCACGTTGCGCGGGCCGCCGGGCAGCTTGCCCACGGCTTCGCAAAAGCGCTTGAAGCTGCCGCGTTCCTCTGGGATGGTTACGGCGAACAGGGCCTCGCGCTCCTCGCCCACCTCGGCCCGCTCGGCCACGAAGCGCAGCCGGTCGAAGTTCATGTTGGCGCCGCACAGGATGGCGGCATAGGTCTCGCCCTTGGTCTTGTGCTTGGCAACGTACTGCTTGATGGCCGCCACGGCCAGGGCGCCGGACGGCTCGACGATGGAGCGCGTGTCCACGAAGATGTCCTTGATCGCGGCGCAGACGGCATCGGTATCGACCACCACGTAGTCGTCCACCAGGCCCTGGGCGATGCGGAAGGTCTCCTCGCCCACCAGCTTGACGGCCGTGCCGTCGGCGAACAGGCCCACGTCGGCCAGTTCCACGCGGTGGCCGGCGCGCACGGACTGCAGCATGGCGTCCGAATCCTTGGTGTGCACGCCGATCACCTTCACGTCGGGGCGCACGGCCTTGATGTAGTTGGCCACGCCCGAGATCAGGCCGCCGCCGCCGATGGCGACAAAGACCGCGTCCAGGCGCGGGCTGCCCAGCTTTTGCAGCTGGCTCAGCATTTCCATGGCAATCGTGCCCTGGCCGGCGATCACGTAGGGATCGTCGAAGGGGTGCACAAAGGTCAGGCCCTTTTCCTTTTGCAGCTTGACGGCGTGCTTGTAGGCGTCGGAATAGCTTTCACCGGCCAGTTCCACCTCGCCGCCCAGCGCCTGCACCGCATCGATCTTGACCTGGGGCGTGGTGGTCGGCATCACGATCACGGCACGGCAGCCGAGCTTGCGTGCGCCCAGGGCCACGCCTTGCGCATGGTTGCCGGCCGAGGCGCATATCACGCCCTTTTCCAGCTGCTCGGCCGACAGGTGCGCCATCTTGTTATAGGCGCCGCGCAGTTTGAAGCTGAACACCGGCTGCTGGTCCTCGCGCTTGAGCAGCACCTTGTTGTGCAGGCGGCGGCTCAGCGCCTTGGCGGGCTCCAGGTCCGACTCCACGGCCACGTCATAAACGCGCGCGGTAAGGATCTTGGTCAGGTAGTCGGCAGGGGTCAGGGGGTGGTTCATCGTCGGCGAAAGGCTGGAGAGCAGCAGGCCGGGAGGCGGCCCGTCGGTGTCAGGCGGCCATCATAGGCGCTTGTGAATCATGCTGCAGTGCAGCGTCCTGCACAGGCCGGGAGCGACGAAACCAAAAAAAAGCCCCAGGCTGTAAAGCCGGGGGCTGAATCCACCAATAGAGGAGGTGGAGGAGACAACTGGTGCGATGCAGAGCGAAGTTGGTTCACAATCTGCAGTCCATCTGGAGGGGTGTCCGGGTTAACCCTTCAGATAACGCTTGGGTGCATTGTATGCACGACAGGTGCTGCGTTGCAACAAAATCAGGGTTTTTGTGTAGTTGATGCAAAATAGCAACAGTTTTTTGAGGACGCAACAATGGAATGCACAGTGAGTTGGACAGGCGGCACGACCGGCATGCGCTCGGGCATGGGCTTCGTGGCGGAAACGGGCAGCGGCCACGTGGTCAATATGGATGGGGCGCCGGATGCGGCCAACCCCGCCAATGGAGGGCAGAACCAGGCACCCCGCCCCATGGAGATGCTGCTGGCCGGCGCCGGTGGCTGCACGGCCTATGACGTGGTGCTGATCCTCAAGCGCGGCAGGCATGCCGTCAAAGGCTGCAGCGTCAAGCTCACCTCGGAGCGCGCCGATGCGGACCCCAAGGTGTTCACCAAGATCCACATGCAGTTCACCGTCAGCGGTACGGGTCTGCCCACGGGTGCGGTGGAACGTGCCATCGCCATGAGCCATGACAAATACTGCTCGGCCACCATCATGCTGGGCAAGACGGCCGAGATCACCACGGGATTCGACATCGTCGAGGCCTGATGCCGTCGATGGCCGGGCTTGCGCCTCGGCGCGGCCCTCCTGAAATGAAGAAAGCGGGCAAGGCCCGCTTTTTTTGGATGGAATGCTGTTTCAGATGTTTCTGAAGGTTCAGATGCGGTGGGCGGTTGTCGTCATCACCTTGGCTGCCAGGCGCATCAAGGCGCGGGCGGGGGGCGGCAATTGCAGGGCGCCAGCTTCGCGCGCAGCGGCGGCATGGCGTTCCTCGTCATACTTCATGCGGGCCACCACGGCCAGTGAGGCGCGGTCTTCCTCGGGCAACAGGCCCAGATGGCTTTCCAGATGGGCGGACACCTGCTCCTCCGTCTCCACTACAAACCCCAGGCTGGCCGCGTCGCTGATCTTGGCCGCCACCACGCCAATGGCGAAGGCGCCGGCAAACCACAGCGGGTTCAGCAGGCTGGGCCGGTCGCCCAGGGCGTTGAGCCGGTCGCGGGTCCATGCGAGGTGGTCGGTCTCCTCGCGCGCCGCCTCCAGCAGGTGCTCGCGCAGCACCATGTCGCGCGTCACCATGGCCTGGGCGTTGTACAGCGCCTGGGCGCAGACCTCTCCGACGTGATTGACGCGCATCAAGGCGCCCGACAGCCGACGCTGTGCCTCGGTCAGCTCTCCCTCCGCGATGCCGGCGGCCGGGGAGCGTTCGGCGGCGGAAGGCTGTGCAAACAGGGTGCGAAGCGCCGCATCGGCGGCAGTCAGTATCTTGTCCATGGGCGGTCCCTAGAGCGGAAAATCTTGGCAAATTCAGGGTCTGAACGGTACACCAGGACGCCATGCCCTCTCTTTGTGCAAGCGCAACAAGGCCGGCGCGATGTTCGGGTTGGGCCTGATTGTGTTGGCTTGCAGGTTTGTTGCGGCAGTGCAACGAAAAACGGGGGGTAATGCCCGTTTGTGGGTGAATTTCTTTGCATGGGCAGCGGTGGTCTGGTGCAATAGGCCCTAACTTCCCCACCAGGAGGTTGGCGCGGGAAACCGGTGGAGCATCAGGCCAAGCCTCTCTTCCTCACGACCGGCGCCCTTCTAAACCTTGGAGTAACTCGTAATGAAAAAATCTCTGATTGCCCTGGCAGTGCTGGCTGCTTCCGGCGCCGCAATGGCTCAATCCTCCGTGACCCTGTTCGGTATCGTCGACACTGGCGTTGCCTACGTGAACAAGGACGCAGCTGGCGACAGCCGTTACGGCCTGGGCACCAGCGGCGCTTCCACGAGCCGTCTGGGCCTGCGCGGCACGGAAGACCTGGGTGGTGGTCTGAAGGCTGGCTTCTGGCTGGAAGGCGAAATCTTCGGTGACGATGGCAACGCCAGCGGCTTCAACTTCAAGCGTCGTTCCACCGTGAGCCTGTCGGGCAACTTCGGTGAAGTGCGCCTGGGCCGTGACCAAGTCCCGACCTTCCAAAAGCTGACCTCCTACGACCTGTTCAGCGCCACCGGTATCGGCCAATTCATGGGCTTCCGTAACTGGGCAGCTGGCCAAGGCGCCGACGACAACGGCATCCGCGCTAACAACCTGATCTCGTACTACACCCCCAACTTCGGCGGTTTCAACGCCGGCTTTGGCTACGCTTTCGACGAAAAGCAAACCATCGGTACTGCTGACAGCGTCGGCCGTTACATCGGCGGTTACGTTGCATACGACAACGGCCCCCTGAGCGCCAGCCTGGGCCTGGCCCAGCAAAAGACTGCCGTTGGCGGCCTGGCTACCGACCGTGACGAAATCACCCTGGGTGCTTCGTACAACTTCGGCGTTGCCAAGCTGAGCGGCCTGCTGCAACAGACCAAGTTCAAGCGTGACATCGGCGGCGACATCAAGACCAACTCCTACATGCTGGGTGCTTCGGCTCCCGTCGGCGGCGTGGGCGAAGTCAAGCTGCAATACGCTCTGTACGACCAAAAGGCCATCGACTCCAAGGCTCACCAGATCACTCTGGGCTACGTCCACAACCTGTCCAAGCGCACCGCTCTGTACGGCAACCTGGCGTTCCTGAAGAACAAGGATCTGTCGACCCTGGGCCTGCAAGCCAAGGGCGTGTACGCTGGTGGCGTGCAAGCTGGCGAAAGCCAGACTGGCGTGCAAGTCGGCATCCGCCACGCTTTCTAATGAACGGCTGGCGTAAGCCAGTTGCCATTTGAAGCAAAAAAGAGCCAGTCTTCGGACTGGCTCTTTTGTTTTGTGCTAGGGAAAGACCTGTGTTGTGCTTGTGCCAACGGTGACGAGGCGGGAAAAGCGTTTCTAGAATGAAATTTCCACCAACCAATCGTTAACAAGAGAGAGACAACACAATGAATTCTTCATTCGTGAAAAAGAGCGTGGCACTGGCGGTGTTGGCAGCAACGGCACCCTTGGCAGCATTCGCCCAGCAAAGCAGCGTGCAGCTGTACGGCATCGTCGATGCCGGCGTGCGCCACACCACCAATGAAGGCCCGACCAAGAGCGGCAAGACCCAGATGATCGGCGGCGGCATGTCGCAAAGCCGCTGGGGCATCAACATCACCGAGGATCTGGGCGGCGGTCTGGCAGCCATTGCCAACCTGGAAGCCCGTTTCCTCACCGACACCGGCGAGCAGGCTGCAGCCAGCTACTTCCAGCAATCCTGGGTGGGCCTGCGCAGCAAGAGCTTTGGCCAGGTCACCCTGGGCCGCCAGTACAACATGCTGTTCGACCTGGTGACCTCCACCTATGCCTCCTTCCCGTACTCGCCGTACATGGAGGCCTACAAGCCTGAAATCGGCATGTCCATGGGCGCGCGCGCCAGCAACATGGTCAAGTACCTGGCCGAGTTCGGCCCCGTGCGCGGCGCCCTGCAGTATTCGTTCGACGAGAACAACACCTTCGACAAGGTCGGCACCGGCGTGGCCCCTGGTGGCGCCATCAAGACGGCCGGCGGCTATCTGCGTTATTCGCAAAGCGGCATCTCCGCAGGCGCCGGCTACCTGGGCACCACGCTGCCGGCCGGCACCAAGGTCGATGCCTATACCCTGGGCGGCTCGTACCGTGTGGGCCCCTGGTACGTCAACCTGGGCTACGGCCTGAACAAGCGCAAGGACGCGTTCCCGGCGGCAACCGCAGGCGGTGGATTCGACCAGGCCATCCTCAACTCCTTCTGGACAGGCTCGTCCAACGGCGGCTTCGTGGCCGGCGACGCCAACAAGCGCCAGATGTACAAGATGGGCTTCGGCTACCAGATCACGCCCCAGATCAATGTGGGCGCGCATTACTACCATGCCAAGCAGTCGGGCTCGGGCACGGGTAATTTCAATGGCAAGGCAGACTTCCTGGTGGCGGTGGTCGACTACGCCTTCTCCAAGCGTACCGATGCCTATGTGGCCCTGGACCACACCAAGACCAGCGGTGGCTCGGGCGTGATGCTGGACGCCAATGGCGCTACCAAGCGCACGGGCTTCACCGTCGGCCTGCGCCATCGCTTCTGAGCACGCGGCGTCTGCGCAACGAATGGCCTCCTTCGGGAGGCCTTTTTGCTTCCTGTCGATGGGCTGACGGTGGGCGGGCGCGATTTCCTGCGTTAAGGTAATGCGCAGGCCAACGAAGCGAAAGAACCAAGGCTATGGAAGCCACTCGATACAAGGCAGGCGGTCGGGCCTTTGCCCAGATCGCCCAGTACCACCCGGAGCTGACGGCGCTGCGCCGCGAGCTGCATGCGCATCCGGAACTGGGATTCGAGGAGCGCTTCACGGCGGCGCGCGTCAAGGAGGCCTTGCGCCAGTGCGGTGTGGACGAGATCCATGAAGGCCTGGGCACCACGGGCCTGGTGGCCGTGATCCGCGGGCAGGGCCACAGTTCGGGTGCCATGGTGGGCCTGCGTGCCGACATGGACGCACTGCCCATGGTCGAGCACAACGAATTTCCCTGGAAGTCCGGCAAGCAGGGGCTGATGCACGGCTGCGGGCATGACGGCCATACGACCATGCTGGTGGGCGCCGCCCGCTACCTGGCAGCGACGCGGCGCTTCGACGGCTCGGCCGTGCTGGTCTTTCAGCCTGCCGAGGAAGGGCGCGGCGGCGCGCGGGCCATGATTGCCGATGGTCTTTTCGACCGTTTTCCGATGCAGGCCGTGTACGCCATGCACAACTGGCCCGCCATGCGTGCGGGCACGGTGGGCATCAACATGGGCGCGATGATGGCGGCTGCCGACCGCATCACCATCGAGATCACGGGGCGCGGCGGCCATGGTGCGCATCCCTACCAGACGGTGGACGTGGTGCTGGCGGCCGCGCACATCACCACGGCGGTGCAGAGCATCGTCTCGCGCAATGTGCGCGCCATCGACAGTGCCGTCATCAGCCTGTGCGCCGTGCATGCCGGGGACCTGGGTGCCTTCAGCGTGATGCCGGGCACGGCAACGCTGGTGGGAACCGTGCGGACCTTCGACCCCGCCGTGCAGGACCGTGTCGAGCAGCGCCTGCAGGAGTTGTGCAGCGCGGTGGCGCTGGGGCTGGGTGCCACGGCCAAGGTCAACTACGAGCGCATCTATCCCGCCACCATCAACTCCCCCACGGAGGCTGCCTTTGCTGCTGATGTGGCCCAGTCGCTGGTGGGGGTGGAGAACCTGGACCGGCAGCTGGAACCCAGCATGGGGGCCGAGGACTTTTCGTTCATGCTGCAGCACAAGCCCGGTGCCTACCTGCGCCTGGGGCAATCCACGGGCGCCCAGCCCGGGGTGCCGCTGCACAGCAGCCGGTATGACTTCAACGACGAAGTGCTGCCGCTGGGCGCTGCCCTGCACGCCAGCCTGATCGAGCAGGCCATGCCGCTGCATTCGCAGGACGTCTAGCGCAGGCGGAGCGGGTCAACGGGCCTGGCCCTCGGGCGCAAGAAGGTGGGCCTGCACCGTTTTCAGAATCTCGTCGGACAAGGCTGGATTGGCCGCGACCGTGGCGCGTGCCAGGACCAGGGCGCCCACCATGCTGCTGAGCATGGCCATGGCCTGGGCGCGCTGTGCGGCATCGGGTGCCTGATCGTCGCCAAGTGTGCCGATCACGCGCGCAAATCTGCCGATGTTGCGTTCCACCCCTTCGGCGAACACCGCTGAAAGATCGCCGCCTGCCCGGGCCACGTCCACGGCCAGCGCGGCAGCGGGGCAGCCCTCGCCGGGGCTGTCGCGGTGCTGCGGCGACAGATAGGACTGCACGCGCGCGGCAAGGCTGCCGGCCTGTTCACCCTGCAGGCCGTCCAGCGGCGCGATGGACCAGTCGAAGGCGCGTGCGCAGGCCTCGCGCACCAGCGCATCCTTGGATTCGAAGTGGCGATAGAGCCCGCCGTGCGTGAGCCCCGCGCCGCGCGTCACCTCGGCCACGCCGACGCCGTCCAGCCCGTGCTCGCGGTACAGCCGCGCGGCGGCTTCGAGGATGTCCTGCCGGTTCTGCGCGGCCTGGGCTTTCGTGACTTTCATGTGCGCTGTCCAATGATTGTGGTCGTTATCAAAACACGTTTATGATGACGGCCATCATCATAAATCAGCCACTGCCATGGCCTGTGCGCCATGTTCTGCAGGGGCTGTGCACTCTACAGGGAAGAACCGATGAATGCCTGTTCACTTCTGCGCAGCCTGCTGCCTGGGCCCGCTCCGACCTCCGTACGGTGTGCCAGGAGCGGCTCATGAATACGGCCCATACGGCTGCCCACCTGCCTCGCCGCGTGGTCATCACGGGCATGGGCATGGTCTCGCCGCTGGGGCGCGGCACTGAATTGGCCTGGCGCCGGCTGCTGTCCGGCGCATCGGGCCTGAGCCGGCTGCCCGAGGATCTGGCGCCCGATGTGCCGGGCCAGGTGGCAGGCCAGGTGCCCGACCTGGCCCGGGACCCGGAAGGCGGCTGGGACATCGATGCCGTGGTCTCGCCCAAGGACCAGCGCAAGATGGACCGCTTCATTCCGCTGGCGCTGGACGCTTCGGACCAGGCCCTGGCCCAGGCCGGCTGGCAGCCGGCCAGCGAGCAGGAACGCACGCGCACGGCCTGCATCATTGCCTCGGGCATCGGCGGCTTTGGCGCCATTGCCCAGGCCGTGCGCACCACGGACAGCCGGGGGGTGTCGCGCCTGTCGCCCTTCACCGTGCCGTCTTTCCTGGTGAATCTCGCGGCCGGCCATGTGTCGATACGCCATGGACTCAAGGGCCCGCTGGGTGCGCCGGTCACGGCCTGCGCGGCCAGCGTTCAGGCGATGGGCGACGGCCTGCGCATGATCCGTTCGGGCGAGGCCGATGTGGCGCTGTGCGGCGGCGCCGAGGCTGCCATCGACCGCGTGAGCCTGGGTGCGTTCGCGGCGGCCAAGGCCCTTTCCACGGGATACAACGACCGCCCCGAAGAGGCCTCGCGCCCCTTCGACACAGGCCGCGACGGCTTTGTCATGGGCGAGGGCGCGGGCGCCCTGGTGCTGGAGGGGCTGGACCACGCCCTGGCGCGCGGCGCCGTGCCGCTGGCCGAAGTCGTGGGCTACGGCACCAGCGCCGATGCCTATCACATCACCTCTGGCCCGGAGGATGGCGACGGCGCGCGCCGCAGCATGGCGCAGGCGCTGGCCATGGCGGGGCTGTCGCCGGATCAGCTGCAGTACCTCAATGCCCACGCCACCTCCACGCCCGTGGGCGACCGCGGCGAGCTGGCGGCCATGCGCTCCCTGTTTGGCGAGGGCAGCGGCGTGGCGATCAGCTCCACCAAGTCGGCCACGGGCCATTTGCTGGGCGCGGCGGGCGCGGTGGCGGCCATCTTCACGGTGCTGGCGCTGCGCGACCAGATGGCGCCGGCCACGCGCAATCTCGTGGAGCCCGATCCCCTGGCCCAGGGGCTGGACCTGATCGCCGGCGCGGCAAGGCCCTGGGCCATGGAGCATGCCCTGGTCAACGGTTTCGGCTTTGGTGGCGTCAACGCCTCGCTGGTGCTCAGGCGCTGGCAGGGCTGAGCGAGGAGGGTGGGTCTGGGGGCCGGTGCTACGTGTAGCGCTTGGCCCGCAGGTTGTTCTTCATCTGCTCCAGCGCAGGCTGCAGGGCCGGGCCGATGCGCAGCGCCACGCAGGTGGCCAGCACGTCGATGACCAGCAGGTGCAGCAGGCGCGACACCATGGGGCTGTAGCGGTCGTAGCCCTCGGGATGGTCGGCGGCCAGATGGATGTGGCAGGCCGAGGCCAGGGGCGAGCCGCTGGCGGTGATGGCAATCGTGGTGGCGCCGTTCTTGCGCGCGATGTCGGCGGCGTCCATCAGGTCGCGCGTGCGGCCCGAGTTGGAGATGATCACCGCGCAGTCGCCGGGCCCCAGCAGGGTGGCGCTCATCACCTGCATGTGGCCGTCGCTGGTGGCCAGGCTGGTCACGCCCAGGCGAAAGAACTTGTGCTGCGCGTCCTGCGCCACGATGCCCGAGTTGCCTGCGCCGTAGAACTCGATGCGCCGGCCCGTCTGCCAGGTCGAGGCGATGGCCTGCGCCGCCTGCTCTATGGCCGTGGTGCTGGCTGCATTGCGGTACTGCAGGAAGGCGGCCACGGCGTTGTCCACCACCTTGACCATCACGTCGCTGGTCTTGTCGTCGGTGTCCACGCTGCGGTGGATGAAGGGCACGCCCTCGCTGACGCTGCCGGCCAGCTTGAGCTTGAAATCGGCCAGGCCGTCGTAGCCCATGCTGCGGCAAAAGCGCACCACCGTCGGCTTGCTGACATGGGCGCGCTCGGCCAGTTCGCGCACCGGCTGCCGTGCGAAGGCCCGTGGATCGGCCAGCACCAGGCGGGCCACGCGTTGTTCGGCGGGAGCAAGCGAGGGCAGCGAGGCGGTGATGCGGTCCAGCATTAGGCGGTGGGCGTTGTTCTGTGGGTGAAGGGAAGCGGTTGCCGCAAGGCAGGTCCAGCGCGCATTTTGCATGAGCGGCAGCCTTCGCTTACTTTCCTGACGCCGATGCAAACCATGCGCGCGCATACACTCGGAGGATTTGCCGGTACAACCGCACCGCCCTGGTGCGATGCCGCCCCTCGCCAGGCTCCCGCCCAAAGGATGTTCCATGAACCAGCTTGATGCGCTTCGACAGTACACGACCGTGGTGGCCGATACCGGCGACTTCCACCAACTGGCCCAGTTCCAGCCGCGGGATGCGACCACCAATCCCTCGCTCATCCTCAAGGCGGTGCAAAAGCCCGAGTACGCACCGCTGATGCGTGCCACCGTGGCCCAGTACAAGGGCCGCAGCCTCGACGAGGTCATGGACCGCATGCTGGTGCGCTTCGGCTGCGAGATCCTGAACACCATTCCGGGCCGTGTCTCCACTGAAGTCGATGCGCGCCTGTCCTTCAATACCTCGGCCACCGTGGCACGTGCCGAGCGCCTGATCGAGCTGTACCAGGCCGAAGGCGTGCACATCGACCGCGTGCTCATCAAGATCGCCTCCACCTGGGAAGGCATCGAGGCGGCGCGCCAGCTGGAGCTGCGCGGCATTCACACCAACCTCACGCTGCTGTTCTCGTTCTGCCAGGCCGTGGCCTGCGGACAGGCCAAGGTGCAGCTGATCTCTCCCTTCGTGGGCCGCATCTACGACTGGTACAAGAAGCAGGCCGGCGCTCAGTGGGACGAGGTCGCCATGGCCGGCGCCAACGACCCCGGCGTGCGTTCCGTGCGCGCCATCTACGAGCACTACAAGCACTTCGGCATCGCCACCGAGGTCATGGGCGCGAGCTTTCGCAACACGGGCCAGATCGTGGCACTGGCCGGCTGTGACCTGTTGACCATCGCCCCCGAACTGCTGGCCCAGCTGGGCGCCAGCGATGCGCCGCTGGCGCGCGCCCTGGACCCCGAGGCGGCGCGGACCCTGGAGCTCGATCCCGTGCACTACGACGAGGCCGGGTTCCGCCTGGCCCTCAACGAAGACGCCATGGGAACCGAAAAGCTGGCCGAAGGCATCCGCGCCTTTGCTGCCGACACGCGCAAGCTCGAAGCATTGATGCAGCAGGCCGCAGACTGATTGGATGAAGACCTTGCCCGTTCTGTGCAATACCTTGCCGGCATGGCCGGCACTTGAAAGCCATTTCCACGAAGACATCCAGACCCTGGATCTGCGCCAGGCCTTTGCCGCGGACGCGGGCCGGCTGGACGCGCTGAGCCAGCAGGCGCCCCATGTCTTTGCCGACCTGTCCAAGAACCTCTGGACCGAGCGCACCGAAGAGCTGCTGCGCGAGCTGGCGCAGCAGGCCGGCGTGCTGGCCCAGCGCGACGCCATGCTGGCCGGCGAGCCCGTCAACTGCACCGAGGGCCGTGCCGTCATGCACTGGCTGCTGCGCATGCCGCGCGACGGCGGCCAGCTGCGCCACTGTGCCACCGTGCAGCAGTGGCAGCCGGCCATGCACGAGGCGCTGGGCCAGGTGCACGAGACGCTGGACGCCATGCTGGCCCTGGCCGAGCAGGTGCGTGGCGACGAGGGCATCACCGACATTGTGAACATCGGCATCGGCGGCTCGCACCTGGGCCCCGAAGTGGTGGTCAATGCGCTGGAGGACTGGGTCGATGCGGGCAAGAATTTCCATTTCGTCTCCAACGTCGATGGCCATGAGCTCGGCCATGTGCTGCGCCGCGTGCGCCCGCACAGCACGCTGTTCCTGATCGCCTCCAAATCCTTCACCACGGCCGAGACCATGCTCAACGCGCACTCGGCGCGCCGGTGGTTCCTGGAGCAGGGCGGTAGCGAGGACCCGCAGGCCGCGTGCTCCATCGACCGGCACTTCGTGGCGCTCACCACCAATGTGCAGGCCGCAGCCGACTTCGGCATCCGCCGCACGCTGGGATTCTGGGACTGGGTGGGCGGGCGTTTTTCGCTGTGGTCGGCCATCGGCCTGCCCGTGGCCATTGCCATCGGAGCGGCGCAGTTCCGTGCGCTGCTGGGTGGCGCCCATGCCATGGATGCGCATTTCTTTTCCTCGGGCGTGGAGGGCAACCTGCCGCTGCGCCTGGGCCTGCTGGACGTCTGGTACCGCGATTTCTGCGGCTTGTCCAGCCGCTGCATTGCCCCCTACAGCCATGGCCTGCGGCGGCTGACCGCCTACCTGCAGCAGCTGGAGATGGAGAGCAACGGCAAGGGCGTGACGCGCGACGGGCAGACACTGCCCGTGCGCACGGCACCCGTGATCTGGGGCGAGCCCGGCACCAATGGCCAGCATGCCTTCTTCCAGATGCTGCACCAGGGCCAGGACGTGATTCCCGTGGAGTTCATCGCGCTGCGCGACGGCGGCAAATACCTGGGCGCCCACCACCAGAGCCTGGTCGTCAACGCCATTGCCCAGGCCCAGGCCCTGATGGAGGGGCGCCACGGCGAAGAAGGGGCAGAGCGCCATTGCGCGGGCAACCGGCCCAGCAGCTTCCTGCTGCTGCAGCAGCTGGACCCGGCATCGCTGGGCGCCCTGATCGCGCTGTACGAGCACCGTGTCTTTTCCGCAGGTGCGGTCTGGGGCATCAACAGCTTCGACCAGTGGGGCGTGGAACTGGGCAAGCACCTGGCGCGCCAGCTGCATGCGCGCCAGGACAGTGGCGACTGGCAGGGCGTCGATGCCTCGACGCAGGGCCTCATGCACCGGCTTGCGGCAGGGTCGGCCGGCTGACTGGGCGCGGCGGGCCTGGGGCCACCGCGGCGCACCAGCAGGGTGCCGGGTCATGTGGGTGGAGCATGACCTTCTTCCATTTCATCGTTATGCACAGGCGCCTGATTGCTCGATAGTTGATGCAATCGCCTTGACGGCGGCCCTGCCTGGAGGCAGCCGGTGACGGCGGCACGGCAGGGTGGAGGCGCAGTGCGCCTTCGGACCTGCAACAACTATCCAAGGAGACCCTCGATGCGATTCGTACTGGCCCATGTGGCGATGGCATGTGTGGTGGCGGCAACTGGCGCTGCCCATGCACAGGAGGCGGCCGGCACGCTGGACAAGATCCAGAGCACAGGCAAGGTGGTGATGGGCGTGCGCGAAAGCTCGGCGCCCATGGCCTATGCCTTCGGGACCACGCAGAAGTACGTGGGCTACCACGTGGAGCTGTGCGAGAAGGTGCTGGCGCAGATCGTGCCCAAGGCCAAGATCGAGTACATGGCCCTGACCTCGCAGAACACCATGCCCCTGGTGCAGAACGGCACCGTGGACATCGGCTGCGGCCCGACCACGAACAACCTCGCGCGCCAAAAGCAGGTGGCCTTTGCCGTGACCACCTACGTGAGCCAGGTGCGCATGGCCGTGCGCGCCGACTCGGGCATCACCTCCTTCAAGCAGCTCGACGGCAAGCCCGTGGCGGCCTCGGCCGGCACGACCGCCGTGCAGCTGCTGCGCAAATACGGGCGCGACAATGGCGTGAACCTGCCCACCTCGCTGGGCAAGGACCATTTCGAGAGCTTTCTGATGCTCGAATCGGGCCGTGCCGATGCCTTCGTGCTGGACGATAACCTGCTGGCCGGCGTCATCGCCAACTCCAAGAACCCTGCAGGCTTCAAGATCGTGGGCGAGGTGCTGGGCTCCGAGCCCATCGCCATCCTGTTCCGCCGCGATGACCCCGCCTTCAAGAAGGCCGTGGACGACGTGCTGGTGGGCATGATGGCCTCGGGCGAAGTGGCGAAGATCTACGACAAGTGGTTCGTGCAGCCCATTCCGCCCAAGAATGCCCCGCTGAACCTGCCCATGAGCGACCTGCTCAAGCAGCTGCTGCAAAAGCCCAACGACAAGCCGCTGGAATCCTACGCGCAGCAGTGATTGCGGGCTGAGTCCAGCTCCATCACCGCCCGCGCCAGCGCCTGGATGCCGGCATCGATCTGATCGATGGCAATGGAGGACAGGCGCAGCCGGAAAAAGGGGCAGGGCTGGCGCGGCGTCGCAAAGAACGCGCTGCCTGCCTCGATCAGCACGCCGTGGCGGCGCGCCACGGCGGCCAGCGCATCGGCGTCCAGCCACGGCGGTGCCTGCACCCACAGCGATGCGCCGCCCTGGGGCTGGCGGAAGATGAAATCCGGCAGGTGCGCGCGCAGCGAGCGGTCCACCTGCGCCACGCGTTCCAGCATGGCCTGGTTCACGCGGCGCGCATGGGCCTCATGGTGGCCCAGCGACAGGAACAGCGCATAGGCGTGCTGCAGAAAGGCGCTGGGGTGGCGCACCATGGCATGGCGCAGCACGCGCAACTCGTCGATCAGCGCGCGCGGCGCGACGATATAGCCCAGCCGCAGCGCGGGCGACAGGCTCTTGGACAGCGAACCCACATAGATCACACGCCCGCTCTTGTCCAGGCTCTTGAGCGCGGGCATGGGCGTGCCCTGGTAGAGGTTCTCGGCCTCGTAGTCGTCCTCGATGATCACGAAATCGCCCTGCTCGGCGCGGCGCAGCAGCTGCTCGCGCCGCTGCAGGCTCAGCGTCACGGTGGTGGGGCTCTGGTGCGAGGGCGTGACGAACAGATAGTCCAGCGGCGGCAGGCCATCGACCACCACGCCTTCCTCGTCCACGGCCACGGGCACCCAATGGGGGCGGCGCAGCGAAAAGGTGTTGCGCGCATGCGGGTGGCCGGGCTCCTCGAAGCCCAGGCGCTGCGAGGGGTCCAGCAGCGCGTCGGCCAGCAGGTAGAAGGCCTGCTGCGCGCCCACGGTGACCAGGATCTCTTCCTTGAGCGCGAACACGCCGCGCCGGGGCAGCAGGCGCAGGCGGATCTGCTCGATCAGGTCGGGCACGTCGTCGGTCTCGAAGTCCGGCGTCCAGTGGGGCAGCTGGGCGCGCGCCAGGCTGCGCGTGCAGCATTCCCGGAAGCCTTCGGTGGGAAACAGCGCGGGATCGTGCATGCCGTAGACGAAGGGGTAGGGGTACTCGCGCCACTGCAGCGGCTTGGACAGCGTATGCCTGTCCGTCAGCGAGCGCAGCACGCGTGCAGACCAGTCCGGTGCGGGCTCCCCGGGACTTGTCGCAGGCAGGGCCAGGGCGCCGTCCACACCAGCCAGGCGCGAATCCCGGGCCACGAACACGCCGCTGCGCGGGCGGGCTTCCAGAAAGCCTTCATCCACGAGCTGCTCGTAGACCGTGGTCACGGTATTGCGCGACACCTCCAGCAGGCGCGACAGCTCGCGCGAGGGCGGCATGGCCGCGCCGGGCGGCAGGCGGCCTTCGAGGATGGGCTGGACCAGGGCCAGGCGCAGGCGGTCCTTCAGGGGAAGGCCGGGCTGCTCGGGCAGCGCGAACAGGCGGGCCCACTGGTGGCGTGGGTCTGTGGCGGAAGGGGTGCTCATGGCGCAACGGAGGCAATCGGGGGGCGTTCTTGGCGCGGCCGGGCAGAGGGCGCGCGGTCGGCGCCATGTTGCGGTGCGGGTGCGGGCAAGTAAAGGTTTGGGCCGGCCGACGCGGGTAAACACCGGGCCTCTGGCTCCTACGTTTGGACGGCTGTGGCCCCCGCGGCCCGCGCCCTTGTTGCGTATTCTGGATTGAAGGCAGCGAGCCGCGCGGCCTGGCGATCCAACGAGGGAGACAGTCCATGCACACCATCACTTTCCGACGCCGCGCCCTGGCGGCCCTGGCCCTGGCCGGCGCGCTGGCGGGCCTGGCGGCCACGCCGCTGCAGGCCCAGGCTCAGGAGCCGCAGCGCGGCGGCACCCTGATCGTGGGCAGCACCCAGGTGCCACGGCACCTGAACGGCGCCGTGCAATCGGGCATTGCCACGGCCATGCCTTCCACCCAGCTGTTCGCCAGCCCGCTGCGCTTCGATGACCAGTGGAAGCCCCAGCCCTACCTGGCCGAGTCCTGGAAGCTGGCCGAGGACGGCAAGTCGCTGACCCTGAACCTGCGCAGGAATGCCGTGTTCCACGATGGCAAGCCCATCACCTCGGCCGACGTGGCCTTCTCCATCATGGCCATCAAGGCCAACCATCCGTTCCAGACCATGCTGGGGCCCGTGGAGAAGGTGGACACGCCCGACCCTTACACGGCCATCATCCGCATGAACGCGCCGCATCCGGCCATCCTGCTGGCCATGAGCCCGGCGCTGGCGCCCATACTGCCCAGGCACATCTATGGCGACGGTGCCGACCTCAAGACGCATGCGCGCAACAGCGCCGACGTGGTGGGCTCGGGGCCGTTCAAGCTGACCGAGTTCCGCGCGGGCCAGCGCATCGTGATGGAGCGCTTCGACAAGTTCTTCCTGCCGGGCCGCCCCTACCTGGACAAGCTGGTCTTCAACATCGTGCCCGACTCCTCCAGCCTGCTGCTGAGCCTGGAGCGCGGCGACGTGCAGATGGTGCCCTACCTGCAGGCCTCCATCGACCTGAAGCGCCTGTCCACCAACCCCCAGATCACGCTGACCGGCAAGGGCTTCGAGGGCATAGGCTCGATCAACTGGCTGGCCATCAACACCGACAGGAAGCCGCTGGACGATGTGCGCGTGCGCAAGGCCATTGCGCATGCCATCGACAAGAACTTCATCACCAAGGCGCTGATGGGCGGCTTTGCCACCGTGGCCGACGGCCCCATCGTGGCGGCCAGCCCCTTTGCCTCGGCCGACCTGGTGCGCTATCCGCTGGACCTCAAGAAGTCGGCGGCCCTGCTGGACGAGGCCGGTCTCAAGCCCGGCGCCAACGGAGAGCGCTTCAAGATCACCATCGACTACCTGCCGGGCACGGACGAGCAGCAAAAGAACGTGGCCGAGTACGTGCGTGCCCAGCTCAAGAAGGTCGGCATCGCCGTCGATGTGCGGGCCTCGGCCGACTTCCCGGCCTGGTCCCGGCGGCTGGCCACGCACGACTTCGACCTGTCCATGGACATCGTCTTCAACTGGGGTGATCCGGTCATCGGCGTGCACCGCAGCTACCTGTCCACCAACATCAAGCCCGTGGTCTGGACCAACACCCAGTCCTACCGCAATCCCAAGGTGGACGAGCTGCTGAACACGGCCAGCAGCACGCTGGACACGGCCGAGCGCAAGAAGCTCTATGCGGCCTTCCAGAAGACCGTGACCGACGAGCTGCCGGTGATCTTCATCAACAACTCGCCCTACCACACGGCCGCGCGCAAGAACGTGGGCAACCTGCCGACCACGGTCTGGGGGCCGGCCTCGCCCTATGACGAGATCTTTCTGAAGTAGTCGGGGAGGTGCAGTCCATGGCTTTTCTTCGCACACTCCTCAAGCGGCTGCTGCAGGGCCTGGCGCTGGTGCTGGCCGTGGTGGTGCTGAACTTCATGCTGGTGCATGCGGCGCCCGGCGATCCCGTGGAGACCATTGCCGGCGCCAGCGGCGGCATGGAGCCCGAGCTCATGGCCGAGCTGCGCACACGCTACGGGCTGGACCGGCCGCTGCCCGTGCAGCTGGGCATCTACCTGGCGCGCGTGGCCAGTGGTGATCTGGGCTACTCCTACTTCTTCAACCTGCCGGTGGCGCAGATGATTGCCGAGCGCGTGCCCGCCACCTTGCTGCTGGTGCTGGCCGCCGTGCTCACGGCCTTCGTGGTGGGCACGCTGCTGGGCGTGCTGTCCTCGCGCCGGCCCAACGGCCTGCTGTCGCAGTGCATCACCGTGCTGTCCCTGGTGGGCTTTGCGGCGCCCGTGTTCTGGACCGGCATGCTGCTGGTGCTGGCCTTTGCCTCCTGGTGGCCCGTGCTGCCGGTGTCGGGCATGCGCTCGGCCGATGCCGCAGGCGGCGCAGGCCTTGCCGACCTGCTGGACGTGGCCCGGCACCTGGTGCTGCCTGCGCTGACACTGGCCCTGGTCTACCTGGCGCAGTACAGCCGGCTGTCGCGCTCGTCCATGCTGGACGTGCTGGGCGCCGACTACATCCGCACGGCGCGCGCCAAGGGCCTGGCTGAGCATGTGGTGCTCTACCGCCATGCGCTGCGCAACGCGCTGCTGCCCGTGGTGACCATGCTGGGCCTGCAGTTCGGCAACGTCATGGCCGGCGCCATCATCGTCGAGACGGTCTTCAACTGGCCGGGCCTGGGCCGGCTGGCCTTCGACTCGGTGCTGCGGCGCGACTACCCGACCATCCTGGGCGTGCTGCTGTTCTCCTCCATCGTCGTGGTCGTGATGAACCTCGTCACCGACCTGTGCTACCGGCTGATCGATCCCCGCATCAAGGCGGCCTGAGACCATGAATGCCATCACACCACCTTCCGTGTCCGTGCCGAGCGTCGCCGCGCCGCAGGCCGCAGCCCATGCCGAGCACCCGGCGCGCGAAGCGCTGCGCATGTTCCTGCGCAATCCCTCGGCCATTGCCGGCATGGCCATGCTGCTCATCGTGCTGCTGGTGGCCATCGCCGGCCCCTGGATCTGGCCTGCGGACCCGTTCGAGATCCGCACCATGCCGCTGAGCCCGCCGTTCAGCGAGGAGGCCTGGCTGGGCAGCGACCAGCTGGGGCGCGACGTGCTCACGGGCATCATCCACGGCGGCCGCGCCACGCTGATGGTGGGCGCCTTCGCGGCTTTGCTGTCGGTGTGCATCGGCGTGACGCTGGGGGCGATGGCGGGCTACTACGGCGGCCGCGTCGATGCCCTGCTGATGCGCGTGACCGAGTTCTTCCAGGTGCTGCCCGCACTGCTGTTCGCCATGGTCGTGGTGACGCTTTTCTCGCCCTCGCTGGTGACGGTCACGCTGGCCATCGGCAGCGTCAGCTGGCCGGCCACGGCGCGGTTGACGCGGGCCGAGTTCATGCGCATCCGCCAGCTTGAATTCGTGCGCGCGGAGAGCGCCATCGGCGCGCGCCACGGCCGCATCATCTGGAAGGTGATCCTGCCCAATGCGCTGCCGCCGCTGGTGGTGTCGGCCACGCTGGCCGTGGGCGCCGCCATCCTGTTCGAGGCCGGCCTGTCCTTCCTGGGCCTGGGGGACCCCAACCAGATGAGCTGGGGCCTGATGATCGGGTCGGCCCGCCAGTACCTGCTGTCGTGCTGGTGGGCCGTGGCCTTTCCCGGTGCCGCCATCTTCGTCACCGTGCTGGCCGTCAGCCTGATCGGCGATGGCCTCAACGATGCACTCAACCCCAAGCTGAGGGAGCGCTGATGGACACCGACACCCCCCTGTTGCAAGTCAGCGGCCTGCGCGTGGCCTTCCAGGGCCGGCGCGGCCAGGCGACGGTGCTCAACGGCGTGGATTTCGATCTGCGCGCGGGCGAGACCCTGTGCGTGGTCGGCGAATCCGGCTGCGGCAAGAGCATGACGGCGCTGGCGCTGCTGCGCCTCATTCCCTCGCCTCCGGGCCGCATCACGGGCGGGCAGGTGCGCTTCCAGGGCGAGGACCTGGTGGCCGCCGGCGAGGCCCATATGCGCCAGGTGCGCGGCAACCGCATCTCCATGATCTTCCAGGAGCCGATGACCTCGCTGAACCCGGTGCTCACCGTGGGCGAGCAGATCGCCGAGCCGCTGCGCCTGCACGCCGGCCTGGACGCGGGCGCCGCGCGCCAGCGCGCCGTGGAAATGCTCCGGCAGGTCGGCATCCCCGCGCCCGAGCGGCGCGTGCACGAGTACCCGCACCAGCTGTCGGGTGGCATGCGCCAGCGCGTGATGATCGCCATGGCCCTGGCCTGCCGGCCCGACATCCTGATCGCCGACGAGCCCACCACGGCGCTGGACGTGACTGTGCAGGCCCAGATCTTCGACCTGCTGCGCGAGCTGCAGCGCGACAAGGGCACGGCCATCGTGCTGATCACGCACGACATGGGGGCCGTGGCCGAGATGGCCGACCGCGTCATGGTCATGTATGCGGGCCGCGTGATCGAGCAGGGCCGCTGCGAGCAGGTGCTGTCGGCGCCCGCCCATCCGTACACGCGCGGCCTGATCGCCTGCCTGCCCGAGCTGGGCAGCAGCCAGGCAGGCGGGCGCACCGAGCTGCCCGAGATCCCCGGCGTCGTGCCCTCGATCTGGGAGTTGGGCAGCGGCTGCGCCTTTCGTGCGCGCTGCCGTGAGGCCCAGCCGCGCTGCGCCAGCGAGGCGCCGCCGCTGACCGCGCTGGATGATCCATCCCACGGCGTGGCCTGCTGGCTGCACGCTCCCGCTTCCCGCATCCGCGCCCACACGGAGGCCCTGGCATGAACGCACGCATGGACGATACCCTCTTGCAGGTGGACGATCTCCAGGTCCACTTTCCGCGCCCGGGCAAGGGCCTGTTCGGCAGGCCCGAGGTGGTCAAGGCCGTGGACGGCGTGTCCTTCAGCCTGCGGCGCGGCAGCACGCTGGCCGTGGTGGGCGAGTCGGGATCGGGCAAGACGACCACGGCGCTGGCCGTGATGCGCCTGGCGCCCGTGACGGCAGGCCGCATGCAGCTGGGCGATACCGACCTGGGCGGCCTGTCGGGCGAGGCCCTGCGCCAGGCGAGGCGGCGCATGCAGATCGTGTTCCAGGACCCGTTCTCCTCGCTGAATCCGCGCCAGCGCGCGGGCGATGCGGTGCGCGCTCCGCTGGACCTGATGGACGTGGGCACGCCGGCCGAGCGCGAGGCGCGCGTGGCCGAGCTGTTCACCCAGGTCGGCCTGCGGCCCGAGCAGCGCCAGCTGTTCCCGCACCAGTTCTCGGGCGGCCAGCGCCAGCGCATCAACATCGCGCGCGCCCTGGCCACGCGGCCCGAACTGGTGGTCTGCGACGAACCCGTGTCGGCGCTGGACATCGCCATCCGCGCCCAGATCCTCAACCTGCTGGCGCGGCTGCAGCGCGAGCTGGGCCTGAGCTACCTGTTCATCTCGCACGACATGGCCGTGGTCGAGCACATCTGCGACGACATCGCCGTCATGTACCTGGGCCAGATCGTGGAGCGCGCACCGCGCCAGGCCTTCTTCGCGCGGCCGCTGCATCCCTACAGCGTGGCCCTGATGTCGGCCGTGCCCACGGTGCGCGGCGGGCGCGAGCGCGCGGCGCGGCGCATCCGGCTGGCCGGCGACCCGCCCAGTCCCATCAACCCGCCTGTGGGCTGCCGCTTCGCCGGGCGCTGCCCCGTGGCCGTGCCTGCGTGCTCGGCCGAGGCACCCCCGCTGCGCGAAGCCGCCCCCGGCCACTGGGTGCGCTGCATCCGCGTGGACCACATCGATGGCGTGCCGCGCGCGCCGCTGGCCCTGTGAACCCGGAGCACCCGCCACCATGAGCATCACTGTCTACGCCGCCCGCAAGATCATCACCATGAACCCCATGCAGCCCGAGGCCACGCACGTGGCCGTGCGCGATGGGCGCATCCTCGCGGTCGGGGACCTGGCGCGCTGCACGGCCTGGGGCGAATGCCGCATCGACGAGCGCTTTGCCGACCAGGTGCTGCTGCCCGGGCTGGTGGAGGGCCACTGCCACCTCAAGGAAGGCAGCATGTGGGATTGGACATACACGGGCTGGTTCGACCGGCGCGACCCCGATGGAAAGACCTGGCCCGGCCTGCGCTCCATGGATGCCGTGGTGGACCGCCTGGCCGAGGTGGCGGCGCGCATGGATGCGCAGGGCCTGCCGCCCGGCCAGCCGCTGATCGCCTGGGGGTTCGATCCCATCTACTTTGGCGGCGAGCGCATGACGGTGAAGCACCTGGACCGGGCCGCAGGAGGCCGTCCCATCGTGATCTCGCACGCCAACGGCCATTTGATGAACGTCAACAGCGCCATGCTGCGCCTGGCCGAGATTACGCGCGACAACGAGGTCGAGGGCGTGGTGCGCTTTGCGCCCGGCCACTCCCTGGCCGGCGAGCCCACGGGCGAGCTGCAGGAGCCGGCCGCCATGTTTCTGGTGCTGCGCAAGATCGGCAACGCCGGCCTGCTGGCTCCCATGACCGAGGCGGGCGTGCGCTCCTTTGCGCGCCTGGCCTGCCGCCAGGGCGTGACCACGGCCACCGACCTGGTCAACAGGCTGGGCGAGCAGGACTGCCGCGTGCTGGAGGCCACGCTGGCCGATGACCAGGTGCCCATCCGCATCCTGCCCGCCTTCCAGGCGTTTCACGGCACGCATGGCGCCGAGGCCGGTGCCGAGCATGTGCGCACGCTCATGGCGCGCAACACCGACCGCCTGCGCTACGGCCTGGTCAAGATGATGCTGGACGGCTCCATCCAGGGCTTTTCGGCGCGGCTGCGCTGGCCCGGTCACTACAACGGGGCGCCCAACGGCATCTGGGTCACGGCGCCCGCGCAGTACGAGGCCGATTTCGAGACCTACCACCGCGCAGGCCTGCTCATCCATACGCACACCAATGGCGACGAGGCCAGCGAAGCCGCCATCGACGCCATAGGCCGCGTGCTGGCCCGCGCGCCCCGGCCCGACCACCGCCACACGCTGCAGCATGGCCAGATGATCGATGCGCCGCTGTTTCGCCGCATGGCGGCGCTGGGCCTGTGCGCCAACCTGTTCGCCAACCACCTCTGGTACTGGGGCGACCAGCACTACGAGATGACCATGGGGCCGGACCGGGCCATGCGGCTCGATGCCTGCGCCAGCGCGCTGGCCGCCGGCGTGCCGCTGGCCATCCATTCGGATGCGCCCGTCACGCCGCTGGGGCCGCTGTTCACCGCCTGGTGCGCGGTCCACCGGATCACGCCCAAGGGCCGCGTGCTGGGCGCGGCCGAGCGCCTGACCGTGGCCCAGGCCCTGCATGCCGTCACGCTGGGCGCGGCCTGGACACTGAAGATGGACCACGAGATCGGCAGCATCGAATGCGGCAAGCGCGCCGACTTCTGCGTGCTGGAGGACGATCCGCTGTCCCTGGACCCCATGGTGCTCAAGGACCTCCGGGTCTGGGGCACGGTGCTGTCGGGGCGCGTCTTCAAGGCGGCATGACATGGGACAGCGGCTGCCGTTCACGGTCATCGGCGGCTTCCTGGGCGCCGGCAAGACCACGCTGCTCAACCACTGGCTGCGCCATGCGGATGGCCAGCGGCTGGCCGTGCTGGTCAACGACTTCGGTGCGCTCAACATCGATGCAGGCCTGATCAAGGCCCACAGCGGCGACACCATCGCGCTGACCAATGGCTGCGTGTGCTGCCAGATCGGCGATGACCTGTCCATGGCCCTGATCGGCGTGCTGCAGCAGCGCGAGCGCTTCGACGCCGTGGTGGTCGAGGCCAGCGGCGTCTCCGATCCCTGGCGCATTGCCCAACTGGGCCTGGCCGATCCCGCACTGGCGCTGGACGGCGTCATCGTGGTCGTCGATGCCGCTGCCCTGCCCGGGCAGGCGGCCGATCCGCTGCTGGCCGACACGCTGCAGCGCCAGGTGGCCCGGGCCGATCTGGTCATCGTCAACAAGACCGATCTGGCCGATGCCCGGACCCTGGAGCGCGTGCACGGCTGGATAGCCAGCCACGCGCCAGCCGCGCAACGCTGCGATGTGCACGAAGCCCGGGTGCCCGTGGGGCTGCTCAGCGGCGCAGCCCTGCTGCGTGGCGTGCGGGAGGTCTCATGGGGTGCCGGCACTGCGCGCCCCATGCATGGCCGGCAGTTCGAGACCTGGTCCTGCCAGCCGCCCGGGACGTTGTCCGAGACGGCCCTGCAGGCGTGGCTGCAGGCCATGCCGGCTGGCGTGCTGCGGCTCAAGGGCGTGGTGCAGACCGGGGCGGGCCATTGGAGCGAGCTTCAATTTGCCGGGCGCAGCGGCCGGCTGCGCGCCGCATCAGCGCCCGTGCAGCAGCAGGTGCCCGCCATCGTGGCCATCGGCCTGGCCGGGCAGTTGCCGGTGGCCGCGCTGCAGGCGCTGGTGGCAGGCGCTGCGGGCGTCAGGGCTGCGGGCCGTCCCGCATGAAATCCTGGGCCGCCTGCTGCAGCCACTCGCGCAGGCTTTGCAGCGGCGGGTAGTTGCCGCGGCTCGTGGGCCAGGCCAGGTAGTAGCGCTCGGCGCTTTCCATCTCGGGCAGATGGGGCAGGGCACGCACCAGATCGCCCTGGGCCAGTTCCCGCTCGATCAGAAAACGCGGCAGCAAGGCCACGCCCACGCCGGCGATGGCGGCCTGGGCGGCGGTGGCGAACTGGTCGAACAGCATGCCCTGGCCCTCGGCCATGGGCGCATGGTGCACGGACAGCCAGCGCTGCCAGGCATCGGGGCGCGAGGCCAGGTGCAGCAGCGGCGCCTGCAGCAGGTCCTGGGGCTGGGCAAAGCCATGCTGGGCCAGCAGGGCGGGGCTGCAGGCAGGCACCACGGTCTCGCTCATCAGAAAGGCCAGCTCGGCGCCCGGCCAGTGCGGCAGGCCGAAATGGATGGCGGCGTCCACGGCTTCGAGCTGGAAGTCGAACTGGGACAGCCGCGTCGTCAGGTTGATGGTGATGCCCGGGTGGGCGCTGAAGAACTGCGGCAGGCGCGGCGCCAGCCAGCGCGTGCCGAAGGTAGGCAGGATGGCCAGGTTCAGGCTGCCGCCGCGCGGGTTGGCCCGAAAGCCCAGCGTGGCGGTGGAGATGCGCATCAGCGCGCCGCGTATCTCCTGGGCATAGGCTTGGCCGGCCGGACTGAGCCGCACGGTCTGGCGCTCGCGCACAAAGAGCTCCGCCTCCAGCCGCTCCTCCAGCGCTCGGATCTGGCGGCTGACGGCGCTTTGCGTCAGGTGCAGCTCGGCCGCAGCTGCCGTGAAGCTCTGGTGCCGGGCCGCCGCCTCGAAGGCGCACAGCAGGGACATGGGGGGCAGGAAACGGCGGGACAGCAGCATGGCAGAGGGCGGTGGGGCAATCGTGGGAGGGGCATTCTGTTTGGGAATGACCTATGGGCCTGATTATCGTTTGACCAGGCTCAAGGCGCAGACCTAGCATGCGTGCCAGGAATCCACCCCGCCGCAGGGCTGCCCTGTGGCTCCAACTTCAGTCCCCACGAGCACCATGTCCTCTACGCCTGCCCACACCTTCGTGCCCTCCGACGAGATCCGCGCACGGTTTTCCAGCGCCATGTCCGAGATGTACCGCGATGAAGTGCCCCAGTACGGCACGCTCATCGAACTCGTGGCCGACATCAACCAGCGCACCCTGCAGGCCGAGCCCGCGCTGCTGGCCCGGATGCAGCGCAGCGGCGAGCTGGCGCGCCTGGGCGTGGAGCGCCACGGCGCCATCCGCGTGGGCACGGCGGCCGAGCTGTCCATGCTGCGCCGCCTGTTCGCCATCATGGGCATGGAGCCCGTGGGCTACTACGACCTGTCGGTGGCCGGCGTGCCCGTGCACTCCACGGCCTTCCGCCCCGTGGGCGATGCGGCGCTGCTGGCCAACCCTTTCCGCGTCTTCACCTCGCTGCTGCGCCTGGACCTGATTGCCGACGAGGCGCTGCGGGCCCAGGCGGGCGCCATCCTGGCGCAACGCAGCATCTTCACCGAACGCGCGCTGGCGCTGATCGCCCAGGCCGAAGCCCATGGCGGCCTGGCCGACGCCGATGCCGACGCATTCGTGCGCGAGGCACTGGAGACCTTCCGCTGGCATAGCGAGTCCACCGTGGACGGCACCACCTACGACGCGCTGCACAAGGCCCACCGCCTGATCGCCGACGTGGTCTGCTTCAAGGGCCCGCACATCAACCACCTGACGCCGCGCACGCTGGACATCGACGCGGCCCAGGCCGCCATGCCCGCACGCGGCATGGACGCCAAGGACGTGGTCGAAGGCCCGCCGCGCCGCGCCTGCCCCATCCTGCTGCGCCAGACCAGCTTCAAGGCGCTCAAGGAGACCGTGCGTTTTGCGGGCGATGCCACGGGCGCGGGCTCGCACACGGCGCGCTTCGGCGAGATCGAGCAGCGCGGCGTGGCGCTCACGCGCAAGGGCCGCGCGCTCTACGACCAGCTGCTGGCCCAGGTGCGCGACATGGGCAGCGCAGGCAGTGCCGCGCCCGACTACGGCAGCCGCCTGGCCCAGGTCTTCGAGGCTTTCCCCGACACCCATGAGCAGCTGCGCCGGCAAGACCTGGCCTTCTACCGCTTCACGCTGAGCGACGAGGGAGCCGCCCTGGCCGCAGGCGAGGCCGCAGCGGCCGCCGCCTCGGACCTGGACGCCCTGATCGCCCGCGGCCTGGCCCAGGCCGAGCCCATCGTCTACGAAGACTTCCTGCCCGTGAGCGCGGCCGGCATCTTCCAGTCCAACCTGGGCGGCGAAGAGCAAAAGCAGTACGCGGCCCATGCGGCCCAGCAGGCCTTCGAGGCCGACCTGGGTGCCCGCGTGCATGACGAGATCGCGCTGTACGAGCAGGCCCAGCAGCGCTCCATCGACCAGCTGCGCAGCGCGCTGCGCGGCCAGGCCACCAAGGTCGCCGCATAGGCGCCGACCCGGGCTGAGCCCGCCACCGTTGATCCCCTTCCCCGGGGCGCATGCACAGGCGCCAGGCCTGCGCGTGCGCCCCTTTGTTTTTGCCATTTGCCGGAGGCCTTCATGAGCACCGCAGACCAGGGCGCGTCGTCGCCCACCGCCCATCTGTTCAACCCGCTGTTCGCACAGCCCGAAGGCTCGCCGATCCGCGAGCTGTTTCCCTACCTGAGCCGTCCCGGCATGCTCTCGCTGGCCGGAGGCTATCCATCGCCCACCCTGTTCGATGCCGAAGGTTTGCAGCAGGCCGCCATGGCCGCGCTGCAGCAGGATGCTGCCACCAGCCTGCAGTACGGCGCCAGCGAAGGCCAGCTGCCGCTGCGTGAAGCCCTGGCAGCGCTGTGCGCCACGCGCGGCATTGCCTGCACGCCGGCCGACATGATCGTGACCACGGGCTCGCAGCAGGCCTTCGACCTGCTGGTCAAGGTGCTGGTCGAGCCCGGCGATCCGGTGCTGGTCGAAGTGCCCGCCTACCCGGCCACGCTGCAGACCCTGAAGCTGGCCCAGGCACAGGTCGTTGCCGTGCCCACGGACGAGCAGGGCCTGGACACGGAGGCCCTGGCCCGCCTGCTGGCGCAGTGGCCCCATGCGCGTGCCCCCAAGCTGCTCTATACCGTGCCCAACTTCTCCAACCCGGGCGGCACCCTGCTGCCCGCGGCGCGGCGCACGGCCCTGGTGGAGCTGGCGCGCCAGCATGGCTTTGTCATCGTCGAGGACGACCCCTATGGCGAGCTGCGCTTTACTGGCCAGCGCGAACCGTCGATCTACGAAACGGGCCTGGCGCTGTGCGGCGCCCAGGCCAATCCCGTGGTCTACCTGTCCAGCCTGTCCAAGACCGTGGCGCCTGCGCTGCGCATCGGCTGGATGCTGGCCGACGCCCAACTGCTGCGCCGCTGCACCATCGCCAAGCAGACGGCCGATCTGTGCACCTCGCCGCTGGCGCAGATGATCGCCGCGCACTATCTGCGCTCGGGCCGCTATGCGCCCCAGCTGGCCCAGGCCTGCGCCGAGTACGCGGCGCGCATGGATGCGCTGTGCTCTGGCATGCAGTCGGCGCTGGGCGATCAGATCCGCTTCGTGCGGCCTGCGGGCGGTATGTTCGTGTGGGCCCAGCTGCTGCCGCCGCAGCGGCTTGCGGGCGATTCCCAGGCCCTGGCCCGTGCGCTGTTCACGGCAGCGGTGGAGCAGGGCGTGCTCTATGTGCCGGGCAAGGCCTTCTTCCCGGCCGATGCGGCAGACAAGGCCGGCCTGTGCATGCGCCTGTCGTATGCGGCGCCCACCGTGCCCCAGATCACCGAGGCCGTGGCACGCCTGGGCCGGGCCTGGGGCCAGGCCGTGTCCTGAAAGACATAGGCAAAAGCGTTCATGCAATGACAAAGGCCGCCCGAGGGCGGCCTTTGTCTTGCTGGGCAAACCGGGCATGGCGCAAGGCCTGCCCGGTTGCGGCGGGCAATTACATGCCCATGCCGCCCATGCCACCCATGCCGCCCATGTCGGGCATGGCAGGGCCGCCTTCAGCCTTGGGAGACTCGGCGATCATGGCTTCGGTCGTCAGCAGCAGCGATGCCACGGAAGCGGCGTTCTGCAGGGCCGTACGCGTCACCTTGGTCGGGTCCAGGATACCCATTTCCAGCATGTCGCCGTAGGTGTCGTTGGCAGCGTTGAAGCCGTAGTTGCCCGAGCCGTTCAGCACGGCGTTGACCACCACCGAGGGCTCGCCACCGGCGTTGGCCACGATTTCGCGCAGGGGCGCTTCGATGGCCTTCATGATCAGCTTGATGCCGGCGTCTTGCTCGGCATCGCCGGTCTTCAGGTCGCCCACGGCTTGCTTGGCACGCAGCAGAGCCACGCCGCCGCCGGCCACGATGCCTTCTTCCACAGCAGCGCGGGTAGCGTGCAGGGCGTCTTCAACGCGGGCCTTCTTTTCCTTCATTTCGACTTCGGTGGCAGCGCCAACCTTGATCACGGCAACGCCGCCAGCCAGCTTGGCCACGCGCTCTTGCAGCTTTTCGCGGTCGTAGTCGCTGGTGGCTTCTTCGATCTGGATGCGGATCTGCTTGACGCGGGCTTCGATTTCAGCAGCTTGGCCAGCACCGTCGATGATGGTGGTGTTTTCCTTGCCGATTTCGATGCGCACTGCCTGGCCCAGGTCTTCCAGGGTCACCTTGTCCAGCGCCAGGCCCACTTCTTCAGCGATGACCTTGCCGCCCGTCAGGATGGCGATGTCTTCCAGCATGGCCTTGCGGCGGTCGCCGAAGCCAGGAGCCTTGACAGCCACAACCTTCAGGATGCCGCGGATGGTGTTGACCACCAGCGTTGCCAGGGCTTCGCCTTCGACGTCTTCTGCAATGATCAGCAGGGGACGGCCGGCCTTTGCCACGGCTTCCAGCGTGGGCAGCAGGTCACGGATGTTGCTGATCTTCTTGTCGAACAGCAGCACGAAGGGGTTGTCCAGCAGGGCAACCTGCTTTTCAGGGTTGTTGATGAAGTAGGGCGACAGGTAGCCGCGGTCGAACTGCATGCCCTCGACGACGTCGAGTTCGTTGGCCAGCGACTTGCCTTCTTCAACGGTGATCACGCCTTCCTTGCCGACCTTGTCCATGGCTTCGGCAATGATGCTGCCCACGGATTCGTCGGAATTGGCGGAGATCGAGCCGACCTGGGCGATTTCCTTGGAGGTGGTGGTGGCCTTGGATTGCTTCTTCAGCTCTTCCACCAGGGCGGCGACAGCCTTGTCGATGCCGCGCTTGAGGTCCATGGGGTTCAGGCCGGCGGCCACGTACTTGGTGCCTTCGCGGACGATGGCCTGTGCCAGCACGGTGGCGGTGGTCGTGCCGTCACCGGCGATGTCGTTGGTCTTGGAGGCCACTTCCTTCACGAGCTGGGCGCCCATGTTCTGCAGCTTGTCCTTGAGTTCGATTTCCTTGGCGACCGAGACACCGTCCTTGGTCACGGTGGGGGCGCCGAAGGAGCGCTCCAGCACCACGTTGCGGCCCTTGGGACCCAGGGTGACCTTGACCGCGTTGGCCAGGATGTTCACGCCTTCAACCATGCGGGCGCGTGCTTCGCCGCCGAAAACTACGTCTTTTGCTGCCATTTCAATTCTCCGGATTCAGTTGGAAAGTGCGGTTTCGAAGCGCGGATTACTTTTCGACGACTGCGAACAGGTCGTCTTCCTTCATCACCAGCAGTTCGTCGCCATGGACCTTGACGGTCTGGCCGCTGTACTTGCCGAACAGAACGCGGTCGCCGACCTTCACGTTCAGAGCGATCACTTCGCCCTTGTCGTTCTTCTTGCCGGGGCCCACTGCCAGCACTTCGCCCTGGTCGGGCTTCTCGGCGGCATTCTCGGGGATCACGATGCCCGAAGCCGTCTTGGTTTCGTTCTCGAGGCGCTTCACGATCACGCGATCGTGCAGGGGACGCAGGTTCATACCAACTCCTAAATCATCAACAAAGTTGAAACAAAGACTTGCCGGCCCGGCGGGCCGGCATTCGAAGCAATGTGGGACAGAGGACTGTTAGCACTCATACCCAACGAGTGCTAATAATAAGGCAATTCGGCCAGGATTCAAGGGGTAGGGTCGATGTGCCGCAGTGTGTAACGACGCCTCACATGCTTTTGCGCCACGGATTCCCGGTGGGTGTTGGCTCATCGCTCGGCCAGCACTATGGCAAGACGTGGCATCTGCGGAGCCCGCGCCGATGGAGTTCCTGCGGCGCGCCGCTGGGGGCCAGAGTCTTGGTTGAGGGATGTCCAGGCGCTAGAATGGGAATGAATCTCATTCATCAATTCATGCGATCTGCGCACATGTTCAGGGCGCCCCTCCCCGTCGTTGTCCATCCGATGCGTGGGGCCCCCGGCGCCACGGATCGGTTGCCCATCTGCGCGTTGTGCCTCACCTCCAGACTTTCATCACTGACGAATGCAGTGCCCTTGCGGGTTCACGGTCGGCTGCTGCATTCCTCCCGGGCGCAAAGGCCAGGGGATGAAACGCAATCCGGTCTCCGCAGCGCGGGGTGAGCCGATACCTGGGCGCCAGACTCCAGAGGCTCCCCTGGTTGCGCTCTATACGCTTTGGCGCACGCCTGTGATGCGCATGTTGCGCCGACACTTTCGAACCACTGCAGCGGTCGAGGACGCGGCGCAGGAAGTGTTCGCGCGGGTGGCCGCCACGGGCAGGAATCTCGAGCCCGGGCAGGAGCAGCCCTATCTGCGGCAGACCGTGCGCAGCGTGGCGGCACGCGACTGGGAAAAGGGCCCGGAGGCGCACGGGCTCCAGAGTGTTCCGTATGACGACTGCCAGCAAGAGCTGCTTGCCATCTCTGCCGAGGGCTTCGGAGACACCGAGCGTCAAGCCGAGAGCCGCCAGCGGCTGACGCGGCTGCACGAGGCGATCCAGGAACTGCCGCCGCGGCAGCGCGAAGCCTTCATTCTTCAACGGATCGAGGGGCGCACCGTTGAGGAAACCGCCGATTGCATGGGGATCAGTACACGGATGGTGGTGAAGCACCTGGGCCGGGCCGTCGGCTATTGCGAGACGCGCATCCTGTTCGCAAGTGCCACTCAGATGAGGCGCCTGCAGGCCCTGCAGGGCACACTGGACGCCGAAGAAGACAACGACGACGAATGCGCCGCCCCACCGGCGCAGGGCAAAAGAGCATGAGCGCAGAGCCAGGCCATTCCCGGTTGCAGGACCTCCCGCCCGAGCAGGTGCTTGGGCTCAACCATCGCGCGGGCGAGTGGTATGTGCGTCGCCAGCAGCCCGGCTGGTCGGGCGCGGACGAGCGCGCTCTCGACGAGTGGCTGGCGCAGGACCCGGCCCATCGCGAGGCCATGGACGGTGTCGGCCGCGCCTGGCGTGAAGCGGAGCAACTCAAGGCCATGTTCCCGGCGGTCTACGGGAGCAACCCGCCAGCGGCTGCCGCCCGCGAAGCGCCGCGCGCCG
>NZ_LFJT01000028.1:0-83223 GCF_001682645.1 Delftia sp. JD2 | reverse complement strand
CGGCGGGCGGTGCCGCTGCCGTGGCAGCCACCCATGCCAAGGCCGCCGCCCCCGTACAGCAAAGCCAGGCGGAGGCGCGCCTGCTGGCCATCATCCGCCAGGTGGAGCAGCGGGATCTGGACGGCGCGCTGAAGGCCGCCGGCGATCTCACCGCCGAGGTTCCCAATTTCCGCGCAGCCCAGCTGGTGTATGCCGACCTGCTGCGCTTCAAGACCGGCCGTGCCGGCGAGGTGCTGGCGGGCACGCCCGTCGCCGCCTCCTCCGCTCCCGGCCATCCGGGCCAGGGCGTGCTGGTGCGGCACAACCTGTCCGTGGGCAGTGTCGCGCGGCTGGAAGGCCCGGCCAGTCCCACGCAGGCCCAGCTGCAGGATCTGCAAAACGAACTCAAGCGCCGCCTGCAGGCCGACAGCGGCGCGCCGCCCGCGGGCTCCGTTCCGGGCGAGTTCCTGATGCTGGGCGCGTCGGTGCGGCATGCGATTGCCATCGACGCCAGCAAGTCACGGCTGTATCTGTTCGCCCATGAGGCGGGCGGGCTGCGGCTGGTGGGGGATTTCTATGTCTCCGTGGGCAAGCTGGGCACGGACAAATGGCAGGAAGGCGACCAGCGCACGCCGCTGGGCATCTACTTCGTGGGCCGCCACATCCCTGGACCCCGGCTGCCGGAGTTCTATGGCAAGGGCGCGCTCACGGTCAACTTTCCCAACGACTGGGACAAGGCCGTGGGCCGATCGGGCAGCGGCATCTGGCTGCATGGCTCGCCGCCCGACCAGTTCTCGCGCGCGCCCGAGGCCAGCGATGGCTGCCTGGTGCTGGCCAACCCCGACCTCACCTTGCTCATGCAGACCGTGGACCGGCAGACGCCGGTGCTGATCCGCGAGAAGCTGCAGTGGGTGGCCCCCAAGGCCCAGGCCCAGCAGAAGGCGGCAGATGCCTTTGTGCGTGTCGTCGAGGAATGGAAGAGCGCCTGGGACGGGGCCGACCCGCGCAAGCTGGCCGCGCTCTACGCGCCGGACCTGCTGCAGTCGCCCGCCTCGCGCGCATCGCAGGAACGGCTGGCCGCCTACCTGAACCGCCCCGGCGTGACGCTGCAGGACCTGTCCATCTATTCCTGGAAAGATGCCAAGGGAGAGATCCGCGTGGTCAACCTGCGCGCCAGCAGCAAGGCCTTCGCCGAAGGCCTGCCGCTGCGCCAGTACTGGCGCAAGACGGGCGGGCGCTGGCAGCTCTTTTCCGAAGACGTGATGGGCTGAACCGGGCCGAGTCCGGTTGCTCCCGATAGCGTCCGATAGCGCCAGGCGGGGCCCGGCCGGCTCAGGTGGTCTCATTCTTGCGGTTGCTGTCGAACCGCCGCTCCGCATCGAACAGATGCTGTATCAGCACATGCGAGGTCATGTTCACGCCGATCCCGCCAATCATGGCCGGCAGCAGGTACAGCGCTGTGGACAGCTCCGAGACGAAGATGGCGTTGTCCGACAGCGACGGCGTCTGCCGGGCCGCCGATGCCAGGCTTTGCAGCAGGTAGACATCCACCCCCGCCATGGCCACCAGGGCCAGCCCGAACAGCAGCACCGTGGTGCGCGAGATGCTGCGCTTGGCCAGCAGGGCCGCGTAGATGGCGCAGGGAAGAACGACCGAGAAAACCACCAGGCTCCAGAATCTGGCTTCGGTGAAGACGGTGGTGCTGATGCGCAGGGCGTTCATCGGTGCGGTCCTTTGGGCGCCCAATATGCCGGGCTTGCGTAAACGCCCGGTGAACGGCAGGCAAACCAGCGGTTCCACATGCAACCAGCCGCGCCGGCCTGCGGGAGCCGACTGCAGGAATCACAAGATCAGGTCTGCCGCACCAGGTAGGCGGGCAGCTGCGTCTCGGGCAGCACGGCCAGCACTTTGAGCTGCAGCTGGGCGCGCTTGCGCGCCAGGGCCAGATAGTCCTGCAGCGCCTGTGCGGCCCGCTCGTACTCCCCCTCCCACAAGGCATCGACGATCTGCCGGCAGTTCTCCGTCAGCGGCGGGTTGGGCGATTGCGGAAACATGCGGCAGAAGGTGCTGTGGATCAGCCAGGGCATCTGGCACTGCTGCAGCATGCCCACCAGCTTGTCGTTGGGGTGCCGGGCCAGGAAGTCGCCGTGCAGGTGCTGCTCGACTCGTTGTTCCAGGCGCTGCTCCAGGCGCAATGGTTCCTGCGTGTCCGGAACACCTGGTGCCGTCGCGCCTTGCAGGCCGTGGCGCAGGCTGGCGAGCATGTCCCTGTCCAGGCGCGGCCCGCTTTCGCGCAACGCTGCGGGCGCCAGCAAGGCGAGCAGCTCGAAGTCCTGATTCACCGCGCGTGCCGTCAGCGCGGCCACACGCCAGGCGGCGTAGGTGCTTTTCTCCACCAGCCCTCTATCTACCAGCCGGCTCAGCACCTCGCGCAGGGCCACGCGGTTGACGTTGAAGTGGTCCATGGCGGCGCTCTCATCGATCTGAAAGCGCCCGAAGATCATGGCGATGGAGATGGACTGCTCCAGCTCGTCGTGGATGCGCTCGCTCTCCGATGGAATGTGGATCGTGGCCTGGCCCGCCTCCAGGCCCAGGGCCTGCGCGTCCAGTGTCAGGCGCTGGGGCTGCACGGCCTGCCCGGGCCGGGCGACCAGATAGCCACGTCCGTCGAAGGTGCTCAGCAGCCCTTCGGCATGCAGCAGCTCGAAGGCCTTGCGCACGGGAATGCGGCTGGTGCCGAAGACCTTGGCCACCGGCCCCTCCAGCAGCACCAGGCCGGGCGCCACCCGCTGCTCGACGATGGCCTGGCGCAGGCGCTGGCGTATCAGTTCATAGCGCAGCCGGCGCTCGGAATCGCCAGATTCGCCGCTCTCGCCGGTCTCTTCGTCCCGCGCAGTCTGCGTGGATGCTTGTATGGCTCTTCTCATTCCTGCTTCATCTGCGTGTGCGTGTGCGTGTGCCGCTGCCGGCGGGGCCGTCATCGGGCAGGACTATAAGGCGCGCGCACGGCGCAGCAGCGTGGCCCACTGGCGCACCAGGTAGTTGTGCTCGTCCATGACGGTGTTCCAGACGGCGATGCGGCCCAGGCGCTGCTCGTAGGAGCCGCCGTCGCGCACGCTGCCGCGTGGGATCACGAGCTGGCCGTCGGTGCCCTGCAGGTCTTCGGCGGCAGGCAGGCCGGCGTACCAGTAGTCCCATTCGCTGGCGCTCAGGTGCTCGCGCGTGCGCAGCGGGTTGGAGATGTAGTAGCCCTGCCGCGCCATCGCGGCACCGGGCCAGCCGGATTGCCACCAGTTCAGGTAGCGGTAGGCGGCATCCAGCGTGTCGCCCCTGGCCTGGCTGGAGATGCCCAGGCCGCCGTACCAGGCGCGGTAGCCTTCGCGCGGACAGGCCAGGCGGTAGTCCAGCCCCGCTGCGCGGTAGTGGCCCATGGCCGGCGACCAGTGGCTCTGGATGGCAACGCCTGCATCGATCATCAGCCGTGCCGCATCGGCGTAGTTGCCCCAGAAGCCCCGGAACTGCTCGGACTCCTGCCGCTGCAGCAGCACGGCCATCATCCGGTCGATTTCCTCCAGCCCCAGGTTGCTGATGTCGCCGAAACGCATGTCGCCGCTGGCCTGCAGGGCAAGGGCCGCGTCCAGCGCGCCGATGGCGGCATCGGCCTGCAGCGCAGCGCGCCCTCGGCAGGCGGGGGAGACCAGCCAGGACCAGCTTTCCTCGGCCTGGTCGAACAGCGCGGGCAGGGCGGCGGGCAGGTAGACAAAGCTGTCGACGTTGTGCGTGAGCGGCAGCATGGAGATATGCGCGCTGGGCACATCGCTGACGCTGCCATCGGCCTGCACATACAGGCGCGTGACAGGATTGCAGCCCGCGCCAAAGGCCGCCTGCGGCGTGATGCGGCCGGTGCGGGGCAGGGCGTTGACCTCGTCCCAACAGGTCAGGCGCGCCGTGTCGATGGGCTGCAGGGTGCCGGTGGGCCACAGGAAATCCACGCTGTGGAACCACTGGTCGTACAGGTCGAAGCTGTCCTGGCGCATCACGGCCTGGCGCTGGGCGTCGAAGCCGTCCAGTACCTCGAAATGGATGCGTATGCCCAGGTCCTGCTGCGCACGATGGCGCAGGGCTTCGGTCAGCGTCACCGAGGTGCCGAGGACACGCAGTTCGGGATCGTTCTTGCGCATGTTGCGGTCCTTGCCGTGGAGGTTCACGCAGTGTGGGGTGAGGGGCTTGCCGGGGTCTGGCTGCCATTGTCCTGCGAGTGGAGGCGGTAGAACGATTGGAACGATTGCCAGGAGGCCCTGATCTGCTGCTCATCGAGCCCGGCCGTGATGAAGACCAGGCGAGAGCGCCTGTCCTCGCCCGGCCACTCGGGCAAATGCTCGGGAGCGTGCATGAGATGGCCCATGCCGTGCAGCGCCGTGGGCTGCCCCTGCGGCCAGCCATCCGCGGCCACGGCCACCAGTCCCTTCAGGCGCAGCAGCCGGTCGCCATGGCGGTGCAGCAGCATGGTCAGCCACAGGGTGAGCACGCACCAGTCCACCGGGCTGTCGAGTTCCAGGCAGAACGCCTGGGCGCCTGCGTGCAGACCCTGACCCTGGCCCTGGCGCTGGCCCGTGCGGCCGCGCGGCGTGCCGGCAATGGCGCGTGCCAGCCAATCGGTTTGCAGAGCATGGGATTCCTGCATCTGCCAGGCAGGCGGTACCGCTGTGCCAGGGCCGCAGGTGACGACGCTGGCCAGGGGATTGATCTGCGCCAGTTGCGCACGCTGTGCCTCGGCCTGCTGTGGCGTGGCCAGGTCGGTCTTGCTCAGGTACAGCCGGTCGGCCGCCGCGACCTGGGCCAGCCATTCGGGGCGCCGGGACTGTTGCCACGGGGCATGCAGCGCATCGACCACGGTGGAGATGAAGGCCGGCCTGAAGATCTGGCGCAGCTGCGCATCGCCGATCAGGGTGGCGATCACGGGGCCGGGCGCGGCCAGCCCCGTGGTCTCCATCAGCACCCTTTGAAAAGGCGGCAGCTCGCCGCGCAGGCGGCGCTGGTGCAGGCGCCACAAAGCGTCCTTGAGTTCGCCGCGTATGGCGCAGCAGACGCAGCCGTTGTCCAGCAGCACCGTGTCGGCGTCTATGCGGCCCACCAGAAGATGGTCCAGCCCCACGGCCCCGAATTCGTTGATGAGCACCGCAGTCTCGCCCGCGGGCGAGTCCTGCAGCCACTGCCTGAGCAGTGTGGTCTTGCCGCTGCCCAGAAAGCCCGTGAGCACGCCCACGGGCAGCCGCTCGCCGTGGTGGTCCGTCAGGCCGCTCATGGCGCCTGCTCCCTGTGTTCCTGCGCTGGTGCCCGTACTTGTGCCTGCGCCGGCTGCCACGGCATGGCCAGCGGATCCAGGGCTCGGCCCAGCATCTGCTCGGCGGCGGGCCACAGCGCGCCGAAATCGGCAATCAGCACGCTGGCCCCCGTGGGGCCGGCCAGCACATAGGACTGGCCATGGAAATCGCTGAGCCGCAGCCGCCACAGCGCCAGCAGCCGGTTGGCGCGCGCAATCTGAACCAGCCGCTGGCGGCGCCCGGCCGATCCGGCCGGCGCCTGGCTCCAGTGGCCGGAGGCCTGCAGCAAACCGCACATTCCGCACATGACAGCAGTCCTTTCACGGCATGACATCGCCGGAGTTGGGCCCCAGCGTCTGTCCCACATACAGATTGCCACCGGGATCGGAGGCCAGCAGCACCGCCGTGGGCGCCACTTCGTCGGCGCGGCCGAAGCGGCCCAGCGGCAGGCTGGCCTCCTTGGCGCGCTTCCAGTCCGCGCTGATGCCATCGACCAGCGGCGTGGCGATGGGGCCGGGGGCAATGGCGTTGACCAGGACGTTGTCGGGTGCCACTTCCAGCGCCAGCGACTTGGTGAAGCCGATCACGCCGGCCTTGGCCGCCGCATAGTGGCTCAGCTCCACGCCGCCCTTGATGCCCAGTTGCGAGGCGATGTTGATGATGCGGCCCCAGCGCTGGGCTTGCATGTGCGGCACCGCGCGCCGCGCGCACAGGAAGACGCTGCGCAGGTCCACGCGCAGCATCTCGTCCCACATCGCGGTGGACATGTCGGCGCAGCGCGACTGGGTGAGCATGCCGGCGTTGTTCACCAAGATGTCGATGCCGCCGAAGGCCTGCACGCAGCGGTCGATGATGTGGTGGGCCGTGGACTCGTCGCCCACGTCGCCGATCACGGTCTCGGCCTGCGCGCCCAGTGCGCGGCAGCGCTGTGCCACGCTGTCGGCGCGGGCGGCATCGATGTCGGCCAGCAACAGCTGCGCGCCGGCCTGCGCATAGGCCAGGGCGATGGCCTCGCCGATGCCGCTGCCGGCGCCTGTCACGACAGCGCGGCGGCCGTCCAGGGGCTTGGAGGTGTTCATGTCGGATGTCCTCAACTGGGCCAGCGCACGGTCAGGCCGCCGTCGGCAATGATGGATTGGCCGGTGATGTAGGAAGCCTCGTCGCTGGTCAGGAAGCGGATCAGGGCGGCGATTTCGCGGGCCTTCCCCACGCGTCCCAGCGGGATGCCCCTGGCCGCTTGCGCCAGGCCCTCCGGCCCCAGCGAGTTGACCGGGTCCAGCGATTGCGGCGTCTCGATCAGGCCGGGGATCACGGCATTGCAGCGTATGCCGCGCGGTGCCAGCTCCATGGCCACGGCGCGGCACAGCCCGGGCACGCCTGCCTTGGCGGCCGCATAGTGGGCATGCTGCTCCCAGCCGTAGACGCCGCCTGCAATGGAGGAGACGGCCACCATGGCCCCGCCTGCAGCCATGTGGCGCGCACTGGCCCGGAAGGTGCGCATCACGCCGCCCAGGTCGATGTTGATGACCTCCAGCCACTGCGCATCGCTCATCTCGACCAGGGCCGCCTGGCGCAGCAAACCCGCATTGGCGACGGCGAAGTCCAGCCGGCCGAAGCGGTCCACGGCGACCCGGGCCAGGTGCTCGACCTGTTCGGCATCGCCCACATCGACCGCCTCCATGACGCACCGCCCGCCCGCGCGTTCGACGAGTTCCCGGGTCTGGCCGGGATCGTGCGGATCCCGGGGGTAGTAGCTGCCGGCCACGGCAATGCCTGCCTGCGCATAGGCCAGGGCCAGCGCCTGGCCGATGCCGCTGGCGGCGCCCGTGACGAGGGCCACCTTGTTGCTGGGGGTGTCCGGATTCATGTCGGCCTCACTTCACGGTCTCGGGATCGACATGGGGCGCCAGAAACATCAGCAGGCCCGAGGCCGCGCAGGGAATGGCGCCCCAGTACAGCGCCGCCTGCACCCAGTCCGAGCCTTGCGACAGCGTCCAGGTCACGCCAAAGCCTGCCGCGATGGCGCCCACCTGGCCCATGGCGTTGACGAAGGAGCTGGCCGTGGCACGGATGTGGCTGGGAAAGCTCTCGCCGATCAGGAACAGGGCGGCTGCATAGGGGCCGATCAGGAAGAACAGCCCCAGCGAGTACAGCGGCACGATGCGCCAGAAGTCGCCCGAGGGCGCGTTCAGCATGAGCGCGAAGGCCAGGCCACCCAGCATCCAGCCGATGGCCACGGCGTTGCGCCGGCCTATGCGGTCACCGAGCCAGCCATGGAAGACATAGCCCAGAAAGCCCGCGAGATTGGAGATGATGAGCACCTGCAGCGCGCTGGAGAAATCCACGCCCTTGCCCGGTGTGCCGCCCGCGCCGCCCAGCACCGAGGTGCCCAGCACCGCGAAGATCACGATGGCGAACCAGTTCAGGAAAAAGCCGAGGGCCAGCGACAGCGTGGGTCGCAGCGAGGCACCGCGGAACATGGCCGACAGGCCGGTGTGCTGCTCCTGCTGTGGGCTGGCGCCATGCTCCTGCGCCAGGCGCATGGCCTCTGCCTCGCGCCCGGCGCGGCGCAGGTCGGCCACGCGCCGCGCGGTCAGGAACTGGGGCGTTTCCACCAGCCGGCGGCCCAGCACGGCAATCACCAGGGCCGGGAACATGGCGAACACGAAGGACAGGGCCCAGCCGCCGCCCTGGCCGAACCAGCGCTCGCCCAGCGGATACAGCAGGGCCACCAGCACGGCCGTGAGCACGGCGCCCACGGGCCAGCCGCCCTGCACCAGCGAGTAGATGAAGCCACGCCGGCGCAGCGAGGCCGGGTCGGTATAGACCAGGGAGAACAGCTCGCTCAGGTAGGTGGCGTTGATGCTTTGCTCGGCATAGCCCAGGCCCGCCAACGAGCGCACCACGATCAGCAGCACGAAGCCCAGGCCCGCCGACAGGCCGATCACCCAGCCGGCCAGCGCCGTCAGGCCCGAGCACAGCGCGGCGCCTGCCACGGCGATGATGATGCCCTTGCGCCGCCCCAGCCGGTCCGCAATGGGGCCGATGCCGAAGGCCACGATCACCGTGCCCAGCGTCACCCAGGTGTTCAGGCGCGCCTGCTGCTCGGCGCTCCACTGGAAGTGCTCGCCCAGTTGCGGCAGCAGGGTGCCGAAGAGGATGAAGTCGTAGACGGCAAAGACCCAGGCGAAAAAGCAGACCCAGGTGGCGTAGCTGACCTGCCTGCGCGTCACGGTGGGCGCGGTCCAGGGGGCATCGATGCCGGCCGGGGCCGGATGGCCGGCGCCTGGGGCGTCGGAGGCAATGGCGGAGGTATTCATGGTGTCCTCGCTGAGGTGGGATGCGGCATCAACGCGGCTGGCGGCGCAGGAAGTCGTCGGCGATCTGGTCGCACGTCATGAAGCGCACGCCCTCATGCGACTGGAAATGCTCGATCAGGCGCTCCAGCATCAGCAGCACCTGGGGGCGGCCGGAGACATCGGGGTGGATGGTGATGGGGAAGACCGCGTAGTCGTGCTCGCGGTAGACCCAGTCGAACTGGTCGCGCCACATCTGCTCTATGTCGCGCGGGTTGACGAAGCCGTGGCTGTTGGGCGACTTCTTGATGAACATCATGGGCGGCAGGTCGTCCAGATACCAGTTGGCGGGGATCTCGACCAGCCGTGTCTCCTTGCCGCGCACCAGGGGCTTCATCCAGGTGTCCGGATGCTTGCTGTAGTCGATGCGGGTCCACTGGTCGCCCACGCGCACGTAGTACGGGTGGAAGTCGTTGTGCATCAGGCTGTGGTCGTACTTGATGCCTTTCTTGAGCAGCAGCTCGTTGGTGACCGGGCTGAATTCCCACCACGGAGCGACGTAGCCCGTGGGCGCGCGGCCGGCCAGCCGCGTGATGACTTCGATGCTGCGGTCCAGCACGGCCTCTTCCTGCTCGGGCGTCATGGCAATCGGGTTCTCATGGCTGTAGCCGTGGATGCCGATTTCGTGGCCCGCGTCCACCACGGCCTTCATCTGCTCGGGAAAGGTCTCGGCAGAGTGGCCTGGAATGAACCAGGTGGTCTTCAGGCCGTATTTGTGGAACAGCTTGAGCAGCCGCAGCGAACCGACCTCGCCCGCGAACATGCCGCGCGAGATGTCGTCGGGCGAGTCTTCCCCGCCATACGAACCGAGCCAGCCGCCGACGGCATCGACGTCCACGCCAAACGTGATCTGGATTTCCTTGCTCATGTCATGCACTCCTATCAATGGGAACGGTGGAGGGAGAAAGAACCTGTTCGACGCTCAGCGCAATGCGCAGCAGCCGGTCGTCATCGCCCCGGGGGCGCATGAGCTGCAGGCCCGTGGGCAGAAACGCAGGCCTGCCGTCCAGGCCGGGAATGCGCTGCACGCCGCTGGGCAGCGCCACGGCCGGCGTGTCTAGGTAGCTGCCGGGCATGGTCAGCCGCAGCGTGGCGAGGTTGGTTTCGGCAAACAGCCTGTCGTCGTCCAGCAGCGGCAGCAGCAGGGGAGCGGTGTGGCCCGTGGTGGGCAGCACCAGGGTGGCATCGCCCAGCTCCTGCGCGAACAAGGCCATCAGTGGTGCGCGCTGGGCGATCAATGTCCGGTAGCTGTCAGGACTCAGATGCCTGGCCGCCTCCAGGCGCTGGCGCACGCGCGGGTCCATGCGTGCGGCCTGATCGGCATCGTCCAGGCGCGCGCGGTGGGTGGCAAAGGCTTCATGGGCGCCCAGCCAGCCATGGCGCCGGGTCAGCGTCCGTACGGCGCGCAGGCTGCGCAGCGTGCAGCGCTCCACGCGGGCACCCCGGGTCTCCAGCAAGGCCAGGGAGGACAGGAGGTTGTTGCGCACGGGAGCTTGCACGCGGTCGTCATCCAGCAGGCTGAGGTCCGTGCAGAACACCTGATTGCGCAGGTCCGCGGCGGGGGATGCGTTGACATGGCCGTCGTCGGTCAGCCCGCGCAGCACGCGGTCCAGCGCCATGCAGTCGGCCACGCTCAGGGCCAGCGGCCCCAGGGTGTCCAGGGACGGCGCCAGCGCAAACACGCCCTGCAGGCAATAGCGCCCCCTGCTGGCGCGATAGCCCACCAGCCCGTTGAAGGCGGCGGGAATGCGCACGGACCCCGCCGTGTCCGTGCCCATGGCCAGCGGCCCGCACCCCAGGGCCACGGCCAGCGCAGCGCCGCTGGACGAGCCCCCGGGCGCTCGGTCGTGGCCTCCCTCATGTGCAAACACCGGCGTGCCGAAGCAGGGATTGAGCCCCAGGCCCGAGTAGGCGAACTCACTGAGATTGGTCTTGCCCAGGCAGACCATGCCGGCCGCTGCGGCACGCGCTACCACGGTGGCGTCGGCCCGGGCTGGCGCGGCCGACTGCAGCAGGGCCGAGGCCGCCGTGGTCGGCGTGCCGCGCACGTCGAACAAGTCCTTCCAGCTGATGGGGATGCCGTCCAGCGGCCCCAGCGGCCGGCCCGCGCGCCAGCGCTCCGTGGACTGCCGGGCCTCTTCGAGCGCGCGGTCCGCCGTGATGCGCGTGAACACGGACTGGCTTGCGCAGGCCACCCGCAGGCAGTGCTCCGTGGCTTGCATGGGCGTCAGCGTGCCGGCTGCATACGCCGCATGCAGTTCGGAGGCCGAGGGAGGCGCCGTCTGGCAGCCATTGGTTTTCATTGAATTTGAATGTTGATGTCAAAGTTCATTTTTTGATTCTAGTGAGCGCCTGCATCCCGCGTCCGGGTGGTTACCCGGGGGATGTGGCGCTGTTGATGGGGGGAGAAAGCTGCTTGCGCGGCCCTGGCGGCTCTAGCGATCCTTGTGGTCCGCCTCGCCGGATTTCCAGTAGCCCTTGGTGCTCAGCTGGGTGCGGGCGATGCCACGGTCCAGGAAGTGCATCTTCAACGTCCGCATGGCGCCGGACTCGCCGGCCATCCACAGATAGCCGGTGCCCAGCGGCAGCGGCCGGTACATGAGCCGCTGGCACAGCCTCTGTCCGGGCTGGCCTGGCGCAGCGGTGATCCACTCGGTGCGCCAGTTGGCGGCGCTGTCCATGGGTTGGCATTCGCCATCGTCGACGATTTCCACATAGGCCTTGACCCGGGCGGAGCCCGGCAGACTCGCGGCGATGGACTGCATGGCCGGCAGGGCCGAGGCATCGCCTGCCAGCATCATCCAATCGGTGTCGGCTGGTGGAGCGAAGCCGCCACTGCGCGGGCCGGCAATGGCCACCTGCTCGCCCACGCGGGCCTGGGCGGCCCAGCGGGAGGCGGGGCCGTCGCCGCCAGCGGAGGTGTTGTTCTCATGCTTGGCATTGAATGCATCGCCATGCAGCACCAGGTCAATGTCCAGCGTGCCGGCCTGGCGGTCCACGCTGCGCAGCGTATAGGCCCGGCCTTCGCCGGACGGCAGGAACAGCTTGACCCAGGCAGCGGGCGCATCCGCTGCGGGCGCTCGCGAGAAGGCGGCAATCTGCTCGCCGCCCAGCGTGATGCGGCGCATGCGCGGGGTGATGGACTGCACGTTCACCACGGTGCCCAGGGCGCGCTGCGTGCCGGCGGGGGTGTGAAGCGGCTCAGCCATGGGAGGCTCCCCGGGCTGCGTTCACGCGCAGCAGCAGGGCCACGGCAATGGACAGCACCACGCTCACGGCGGCGGCGAAATACACGTCTCCGACGCCCGTGACACTGGCCAGCAGCCCGGCGGCGGGGGCCGTCAATCCCATGGACAGGTCGAAGAAGGCCACATAGGCGCCCATGGCCGCACCGCGCGCCTGGGGTGGCGCACGGCGGACGGCCTCCACGCCGAAGGCCGGGAAGGCCAGCGAATAGCCGAAGCCGGTGAGTGCGGCTCCCGCATAGGCCCAGGCCGCATCGCCGCCGCCCCAGATCAGCAGCAGGCCCGCCGCCTCCAGCGGAATGCTGGCCAGCGCCACCCGCACGCCGCCCAGCTTGTCAGGCAGATGGCCGAAGAACAAGCGCGCCCCTATGAAGGCCAGGCCGAAGGCCGTGAAGGCCAGCGAGGCCGCGCCCCACCCGCGCGACGCGAACAGCAGCGCCGCAAAAGTGGTGATCACGCCAAAGCCCGCGCTGGACAGGGCCAGCCCCAGGCCGGGCAGCCACACCGTGCCCAGCACCTTGTAGAACGGTGTGCGGCGCTGGGCCGCAGCCGGCGTGGCGCGCAGGCCCCAGACCATGACCAGGGCGGCCAGCGGCAGCACGATGGTGGCCACGGCAATGCCCGAGAAGCCCCAGGCCGCCTGCACTGCCACGCCGGCCGGCGCGCCCGCCGCATAGGCGCCGTACATGGCAATGCCCACCCAGGCCATCACCTTGCCGGCATGTTGCGGGCCGATCATTGCCATGCCCCAGCTCAGGGCGCCGGTGATGATCAGGCTCTCGGCGCAGCCCAGCATCACGCGGCCGGCGGCCAGCACCCAGACTGCGGCCTGTCCGCCCTCGAAGGCGCGGGACATCAGGTAGGCCACGCCCGAAGCGGCGGCCAGCAACATACCCAGCACCACGGCACGCCTGGCGCCGCGCGTGTCGGCCAGAGAGCCGGCCCAGGCCCGCGACAGCAGGGCCGCCGCGAACTGGCAGCCCATCACCGTGCCCACGCCCAGCGTGCCCAGTCCCAGGGTCTGGCTCAGGTGCAGGGGCAGCACGGGCATGGGCATGCCCAGGCAGAGAAAGCTGACGAAGACCGCCAGCGTCAGCGGCAGCAGCCGCGCAAATGCGTTCACCGGCGGCGACGCGGCCGCGGATGGCGAAATTCCGGAAGACATGTGCATTCCCTTTCAAATACGAGTAAAAACTCAGGTCACATGTCCAGGAGAATATGAGCCATGGCTCGCATTGAAAACTCGCATTCGCAGGCGGCGCAGCGGCAACCGCCCCAGCCCCGCAAGCAGCCACGGCAGGCGCGTTCCCTTGCCACGGTCGAGGCCATTCTGGAGGCCGCGGCTCGCGTTCTTGCAGAACGCGGCTACGCCGCCACCAACACCAATCTGGTGGCCGAGCGCGCAGGTGTGAGCGTGGGTTCGCTCTACCAGTACTTTCCCAACAAGGACTCGCTGATCACGGCCTTGCACGAGCGCCACGCCGCGCAGATGTACGCGGCCATTGCCGCCGTGCTTGCGGCAGAGCGGCCGCAGGGCCTGCAAGGCCATGTGCAGGCCATGGTCCGCGCGCTGCTGGCGGCGCACCGGGTCGAGCCCGATCTGCACCGGGTGCTGGAAAAGGAATTCCCCTTCTTCGACGCGCCGCGCGAGCAAAGCGCGGCCGACGGCGGCATCTTCCGCCAGGTGCGCCAGCTCCTGGAACTGCACCGCAGTCAGCTCGCCCACCGCGATCTGGACCTGGCCACCTGGATGCTGCTGCAGACCATGGAGTCCCTGGTGCATGCCGCCGTCATCGATCCGCCGGCCATGTTCACCCCCCAGGCCCTGGAGGATGGCATCGTGCAGGTACTGATGGGGTATCTGCGAGCGCCTGCCCTGGGTTGAGGATGCAAGGAGCGATTTGGTCGCCAGGTCGTCAGGGTGCGAAAGCCTCTTCAGCCCCGAAGGCAGGCTGCCCGCAAATATGACCCGGATTCTGCTGTCTTCCTCCGGCGCAAGAAAAAGCACGGAGCCAATGAGCCAGATATCGCCATCTGCTCAGAAAATCCCCAAGCCCTGATCTGAAAACACACTGCACGCCCATGCCCAAAAAGTCCTACAGCGAGTACCTGCTCGAACAGCATCCCGAACTGCACGGGCTGTTCCCTTATTACGAATCGCTTGGTATGGCCGAGCCCGTGCTATGGGCTCTGAGCGAAAGCCGCGGAGAGCCCGCCGTGGCAATGGCGGCACTGGTTCACGGGTTGTGCAGCGAGGTGGCGGTCGCCGGAGACAGCCGCTGGCTGGAGCAGTTGCACCAAGGAGATCTGAACGTCAACGAAGGCCCGTTGCTCAGCGATGCGCAGCAGGCGCTGGGCCGCCTGCGCGCGTTGGGCATTGCCGATGACTTGCTGATGCCCCTGGTGCGCGCGGCGCAGGTGCAGGCGGTCAACAACATCGCAGCCATGATCGACATGGGGCCGCAGATCTCCTGTCTGCCTTTGCCGCAAGGCAGGCAAGCGCACTGGCAGTTGTTCGATGTGGACGTCGAAGACGGCGAAACCCCGGGCAAGGGTTTGAGCGGCTTTGCCATCGATGTGCGGCACATGCTGGTTCGCTAGTGCCCGGCCCAGCCATCACCCTGTTCAGCTTGGGGCGCAGCTGCCCGCATCTTCCTCCGGCGGGGTGACACGCCAGAAGAGGGAGGGAAAGCCTTCTCCCACCGGCTGGTGTCCGGGCGGCTGCGATGCCGCCAGCTGCAGGTGCAGCACGCCGCAGGCATCCACCATGTGCTGGGAAATCCAGGGGCTGATGTCCATGCGGCCATCGATCAGCACCAGGGGCTTTTCGCGCAGCTTCAGGGCCAGGGCCTTGGCCTCGGCCGTGGGGCCTGCGATCACGCGGATATCGCCGCCCAGCGCTTCGCGCGCGGGTTCGGCAAGCGCCTGGCTCAAGGCCTTTGAATCGAAGTTTCTCCAGTGCCGGCTGTTAAGCCGCAGTTCACTGCGCGCCGAGGTCATCTGGGCCACGAGCAGCAAGGCCAGTTGAAGCGCCACGAAGCACTTGATGGCGGTGGTGATCGATATGCGCAACGGCTGCAGCCTGGCACCGGCCAGCTCCATTGCGACGGGAACGGCCAGCAGCAGAAAGGGCGTGCCCCAGTGCAGCTGCAGCGACGAGCCCGCAAAGATGCCGATGGCGCAGGTCAGCACGATGGGCGTGAGGCCAAAGCACAGGATCAGCGCGCGCGATGCATCGGCTGTCCCGGGACGCTGCGGTGTGTCCTGTGGCGCAAGGCGGCTGCGGCGGTGCAGGGCCATCACCAGTCCCAGCAGCACCCAGGCGAGCAGCGCGCGGTTCAGCAACTGGTCTGCCAGCCAGTGCACGGTATTGAGCAGCCTGGCGCCACCGCCCAGGCTGGCGCCCAGCGAGGATTCGGTGGCATAGCGGATGGGGCCGAAGTCGTTCAGGAAAAGCCAGTACAGGTGCGGCGAGATGATGGCCAGCGAAATGGCTGCCGCCAGCACCAGGCCGATCATGTGGACCCGATCGCGCCAGGCGCCTGACGCCAGCCAGAACAGGAATACCGCCACGGCGGCCAGGATCATCTGGTACTTGGCCAGTGCGCCCAGCCCCAGGCAGCAGCCCAGGGCGGCCCACCAGCGCAGCTGCCTGCTGCCCACCGCACGCCACACCAGCAGGGCGCTGGCCGCGAAGAAGGGCATCAGCACGACTTCATGGTTGAAGAAGTGCATCCGCTCGTTGTAGTAGGTGATGCACATGGCCGCCAACAGGGCCAGCGTGGCGTAGCGGCTGCCGCGCAAGTCATTCAGCAGCTTCCAGAAAAGGAACAGGCCTGCCAGCGTGAAAAGCGCGCCGGTGGCGTAGCTGGTGCGCGCAGACAGGCCGAACAGATGGACCGGCACCGAAAGCAGCCAGGTCGGCAGGGGCGGGTGCTTGTAGTAGCCCCACTCCAGGCTGTGCACCCAGGTCAGCTGTTCGAGGTTGTCCTTGGGTGCCGTGAGGCTGGAGCTGTCGATCTGCAGCAGCCAGACCACCGAAAAGAGAAAGAGGCCGATGAGGACCTTGATGTCCAGGGAAAGCGACGGTGCGGGCATGGCCAGCGGAGCGCTTCGCGTGATCGCGCTCGCTGCTTGTGAGGGGACGGGATGGGTCATAGGAAATGCCAGCGGCGATGACAAGTGCGCTGGCACAGGGGAAATTCCCAGGAAGGCGGTCGAACGGGAGCTTCAGCGTTGGCTACGGACTCTTGGCTTACGCGAGGCGCTATGAGTCCGGCAGAATATGTCTGCCTGGTCAATACAATGTAAAGATTGTATGAAGATACTGTGGAGACGCCGGCTGCGGCTCAGGCGCCGGCCGGCTCGCCGAAGTCGTGGACTGCCGCGCGCAGCAGCAGCGTCGACAGGCGTTCCGCGGCGGGCGTCAGAGGCAGCGCAGCACGCGTGACCTGCACGATGTCGGGCGCCATCAGGCTCTCGCGCACGGCAATGGGCTCCAGTACACCGTTGAAGAGGGGCGTATCGGCCCACTGGCGCGGCAAGAAGGCGAGGGCGTCGCTGCTGGCCAGCAGGGCCAGCAGGGCCATCAACGATTCGGCGACCGTCACCACGCGCGGGCTGCGCAGGCCGAGCGCGGAGAACTGCTCCTCGAACTCTTCCTCGCGGCGCTCGCGCAGGCCGGTGACGATCCAGTCCGCCTCCAGCAGCGCCTGCAGGCTGCCGGCGGTGCGCAGCGGATGGCCGCGGCGGGCCAGCACGACACGCTCGTTGCGGTGAACCAGGGCCACCTGGTAGCTGGCGCTCAGTTGCCTCTCGGGCCGAGGGCCCAGATAGAAGTCCAGCCGGCCGTCGCGCAGTGCCGGCTCGACGGCCGGAAACAGGCCTTCGACGAAACGCAGGTGCACATCCGGCCAGTCGCGCCGGAACTGGGCATAGGCGCGGGCCAGCAGCGACAGCACGGGCGCGCTGGACAGAGCGACGGCGACATGGCCCTGCATTTCGCCGCGCGCCTGGGCGGCCTCCTCGCTGCCGCGACGCAGCTCCTCGAGCGCGGCCTGCGCGCGCAGCAGGAACCGCTCGCCCGCCACGGTCAGCGATACCCCGCGCGCGTGGCGCTGGAACAGCGCCACGCCGAGCTCAGCTTCCAGCTCGCGCACGCTGCGCGTCAGTGCCGGCTGGGTCAGGCCCAGGCTGCGGGCGGCGCTGCGCAGGCTGCGTGCCCGGGCAACGGCGACGAAATTGCGAAGGTGATGAAGTTTGGGCATCGGTCGGAGCGTGTTTATGCCCGTTTCCGAGCGCGCCAAGGCCAGGGGATTTCCCGCAGAGGCCGTGCACGCGGGCTTCGCCGCGCCTGAGCCGCCGCGGAACGCTCCAGTGATAACAGCCATGCATCGCTGAGGCGTTTCTGCCCTCTGCCGCAGTCGGCCTGCCAGACCTAGCATGCCCTCCATAACGTCGGCACAGCCCGGCGACCCCATAGGAGACAAGCAGCATGAGCATGAGGAAATGGGCCGGCGCCTGTGCGCTGGCAACCCTGGCGGCGGGCTCCGTCGCCGCGCAGACGGCCGCCGGCGGCACGGTGCGCATCACCAGCGCCTTTCCCGCGGGCAGCGGCCCTGACGTGGTGGCCCGGCTGGTCGCCGACAAGCTCTCGGCGCAATGGAGGCAGCCGGTCGTCGTGGACCCCCGGCCGGGTGGGGCCGGCGTGGTGGCCATCAATGCGATGAAGAACGCGCCGCCCACGGGCAACGACTTGGTGGTGGTGGACGTAGGCCACTTGTCCATCAATCCGCTGGTCTTGCGCAAGCTGGCCTATGACCCGCAAAGCGAGCTGACGCCGGTGGCGCTGCTCTACAAGACCGCTTTCTTTATGGTGGTCGGCGCGCAAAGCCCCTTCCACAGCCTGGCCGAACTGATGGCGGCGGCGCGGCGCAAGCCCGGCATGACCTATGGCTCCAATGCGGTGGGCGGGCCGCTGCATCTGGGCGCGGCCCGGGCCGCGACCGCCATGGGTGTCGAAATGATGCATGTCCCCTACAAGGAGACTTCGCAGTTGTACGCCTCCGTGTCGACGGGCGAGGTGGACTGGGCTTACGGCAGCATTGCGACGTCCGGCCCCCTGCAGCAGGCTGGCAAGCTGCGCTTTCTTGCCGTGGCGGACAGCCAGCGTTCCCCGGCGCTGCCCGATGTGCCGACCGTGCAGGAGGCCGGTGGCCCGGCCGGCATCGATGCGCTGACCTGGGTTGCACTCATGGCGCCCAAGGGCACGCCGCCGGCCGTCGCCGAGCGCATCAACGAGGCGGTGAACCGGGCCCTGTCCGCGACTGACGTCAGGGATCGCCTGGCAGGTTTCGGCTTCTTCACCAGCATCGGCCCCGCAAGGCAGGTCGCCGACCTCATGCAGGCCGACCGCGAGCGCTATGCCGAGGTGCTGCGCCGCGTCAAGGTGACCGTCGATTGAGCCCCGGGGAGACGCCATGAAGACCGAAGTTGCGATCATCGGAGGAGGGCCCGCAGGGCTGATGCTGGCCATCGAGCTGGGCTGCAGGGACATACCGTGCGTGCTGATCGAGGAGCGCAGCGGGCCGCCGACGCTGCCCAAGGCCAATGCCACCTCGTCCCGGACCATGGAGCATTACCGCCGCCGGGGCTTTGCCGACCAGGTGCGCAGGCTGGGGCTGCCGCCCTCTCACCCCCAGGACGTCGTCTATTGCACGCGGCTCACGGGGCCCGAGCTGGCGCGCTTTCGCATTCCCTCGGCCGAGGAGGCCGCCTTGGGCACGGCCTATGGCGACTACGGGGAACAGGCCTGGCCGACGCCCGAGCTGCCGCATCGGGCGCAGCAGATGTTCATCGAGCCCGTGCTCAGGGCGCAGGCCGAACGCCATGCCAGCGCCGTGCTGCGTTTTGGCCTGAGGGCCGAGGCGGTGCAGGACACCGGTTGCGCAGTGCAGATCGAATGCCGCGAGCCGGACACGGGCCGTACCGAGTTGCTTCAGGCCGCCTATGTGGTCGGCTGCGACGGGCCGCGCAGCCTGGTCCGTCAGGCCATGGGCGTCGTCTACGCAGGCCATGGCAGCGAGCGGCGGGACTTCCTGGGCGGCCAGATGATGTCCATCTACTTCCGCGCTCCCGGTCTGTACGGGCTGATCGGCAAGCCCAGGGCCTGGCAGTACTGGGCCGTCGGTCCCGGGCAGCGCGGCCTGCTGTGCGCCATCGACGGCGTGGACCGGTTCGTGCTGATCGTGCAGCTGCCCCAAGGCACCCAGCCTGCCGATTTCCATCCGCAGCAGGCGCTGCAGGCCGTCGTCGGCCGGCCTTTTGCGCACGAGCTGATCGCGCTGACCCCCTGGAACGCGGGCTATGCCCTGGTGGCCGAGCGCCTGCGGCACGGCAGGATGTTCATCGCCGGCGATGCGGCGCACCTGTTCACGCCCACGGGCGGCATGGGCTACAACACCAGCGTGGACGACGTCGTGAACCTGGGCTGGAAGCTGGCGGCGGCCATCCAGGGGGCGGCCGGCCCGGCGCTGCTGGACAGCTATGAGGCCGAGCGGCGGCCGATCGCCCAGCGCAACACCAGTTTTGCACGCAGCATGGCCGACAGCATCGGATGCCTGCCGGTCACGGCCGCAGTGGAGCAGGAGGGGCCTGCGGGCGACGGCGCCCGCCATGCGCTCGGGCAGGCACTTTCGGAGCATGTGGCACGCGAGTTCAACATCCCGGGGCTGCAACTGGGCCTGCGCTATGCCGACAGCCCCGTCGTCGCCCGGGAGCTGGCCGAGCCCCCGCCGGACGAGCCCAATCGCTACCTGCCTGGAGGTTATCCCGGCACGCGCGCTCCGCATGTGGCAACGGGGCCGGACCGGTCCCTGCTCGATGACTTCGGACGCGATTTCACACTGCTTGCATTCGGCCCGGACGGCCCGGACGGCCCGGACGGGCTGGAGCCCTGGAGGCAGGCTGCTGCGCAATACGGCATCCGGCTGGATGTGGTGAGGAGCGAAGACGGGCAGACGCGTGCGCTGTATGGCGCCGACCGCGTCCTGATCCGCCCGGACCACCACATCGCCTGGCGCGGCGATGGTGCGGCGCCGCCGACCGAGGTCATGGCGCTGGCGCTGGGCCATCGCACCCCGCCGGTGGGGCGCAGCTAGCCCCGGCCCATCCGGCCGCCTGCTCCCCGGGCCGTCCGGCCTTGCGCTTTCGTGACCCTGGCCAGTCCGGCCGGGGGACGCCGGCCTGCGCCTGAGTCTGCGCTTTCGCCGTCCCTGCCGACATCCATCACTTTTAGGAGACAACATGCCACACCCCTCCTTTCCTGTTCGCGCCGCGCTATGCCTGGCCGGTGCTGCTGCCGTGCCCTCGGCACCCGCCCTGGCCCAGGGCGTCACGCTCTATGGCCTGCTCGATGCATCCGTCGAGCACCTGACCGATGTGGGCCAGGGAGGCGCTTCGCTGAACCGCATGCCGGGCCTCACCGGCAGCGTGCCGTCGCGCATCGGCCTGCGCGGCTCGGAGGACCTGGGCGGCGGCCTGCGTGCCCTGTTCACGATGGAGCAGGGCCTGGCGCTCGACGCGGGCGTGCTGAACCAGGGCGGGCGCGCCTGGGGGCGCCAGGCCTTCGTCGGCCTGTCCGGCGACTGGGGCAGCCTCACACTGGGGCGCCAGTACACCATGCTGTACTGGTCCCAGCTCGATGCGGACATCCTCGGCCCGAATGCCTACGGTGCGGCCTCGCTGGACAGCTACCTGCCCAATGCGCGCGCGGACAACGCGCTTGCGTGGCGTGCCGGCCTTGGCGGCTTCACCGTCGGCGCGACCTACAGCCTGGGGCGTGATGCCGTCAATGCGGGCCCCGGTCCCGCGGGAACCAACTGCCCCGGCGAGCAGCCGGGCGACTCCAGCGCCTGCCGGCAATGGTCGGCAATGCTCAAGTACGAGGCCAGGGCCTGGGGCATCGCGCTGGCCGTCGACGAAATCCGTGGAGGCCCCGGCGCCTTCGCAGGCCTGACCAGCAGCGCGCGCAAGGACCGTCGCTCCACCGCCGCGGGATGGGTGCGCTGGGGAGCATGGAAGCTCGGCGCCGGGGTCATTGCCCGCCACAACGACGGCCGTCCCGACGCGCCACGCAGCGATCTCTGGTATCTGGGCGCCAGTTTCGCTGCCACACCGGCCCTGACCCTCGACGCGCAGGCCTTGGATCTGCGTTTCAGGCGAAGCGACGACGGGGCCCGGCTCTTTGCCCTGCGGGCCCAGTATTCGCTGTCCAAGCGCACCACGCTGTATGCGACCGCAGGGCATCTGTCCAACGAGGGAGCACTTGCGCTGTCGGTCAGCAATGCGGCGCCAGGCGCCGCGCCCGCTCCCGGGCGTTCGCAGAACGGCTTCGCTGCCGGCGTGCGGCATAGCTTCTGAGGCTCAACCCGCATGCAGGGCCCGCGTCCGCGTCCCGATCCATTTCCTTCCCACTTCCCACTTTCCACTTCCCGTTCCAGGAGACAGACCATGAAACTGATACGCCACGGCGCCAGCGGCTGCGAGAAGCCCGGCGCCATCGATTCCCAAGGCCAGGCGCGCGACCTGTCGGACCTGGTGCCCGATTTCACGCCCGAGTGGATGGCGCCCGGCAGGCTGGCCGCGCTGGCCGCCGTCGATCTGCAGCGGTTGCCGCTGGTGGCGCATGGCAGCCGCCTGGGCGCCCCTGTCGCCGGCACGCGCCAGTTCGTTGCCATCGGGCTCAACTACCGGCGGCATGCCGAGGAGTCGGGTCTCGACATTCCGAAGGAGCCCGTGGTCTTTCACAAGGCGCTTTCATCGCTGGCCGGGCCGGACGACGAGGTGCGCCTGCCCGAAGCGTCGGTTGCCACCGACTGGGAGATCGAACTGGGCTTTGTGATCGGCACGCGCGCAAGCCGCATCCCCGTGGAAGGTGCGCTCGCGCATGTGGCCGGCTACCTGCTGGCCAACGACATCTCCGAGCGTGACTGGCAGATCAAGCGCAACGGCCAATGGGGCAAGGGCAAGAGCTTCGATGGCTTCGGCCCGGTCGGGCCGTGGCTGGTCACGGCCGACGAGCTGCCTGACCCCCAGGCCATCGAACTGACGCTGTCCGTCAACGGCGAGGTCATGCAGCGCAGCAGCACGGCAGACATGATTTTTCCGGTGGCCTGTCTCGTGTCCTATCTGAGCCAGTTCATGACGCTGCTGCCCGGCGACCTTGTCATCACCGGCACGCCCGCAGGTGTCGGCCTGGGCATGAAGCCGCCCCGCTTCCTGAAGTCCGGCGATGTCATGACGCTGGACGGCGGGGTTCTTGGGCGGCAGCTCCAGCGGGTGCGGTGATGGCCTCGCCCGCCCACCGGCCGCGTGGCGCTGCCCGCCGGTCTTCGCACAGTGAACATGCAAAGGAGGGGACACCATGAGCAGCCTTCCCACGCCATCTGGAACGACACCTGGAACGCCGTCCGGCGCGGCCGGGCAGCCGGCCGTGCATTCGATCGATGAGTTTGTCTTCAGCGTGCCCGATCTCGAAGCGGCGCGGCATTTCTACGCCAGTTTCGGGCTCGAGGTGCGCGACATCGACGGCGCGCTGGCGCTGCACACCTACGGGCACCCCCACCGCTGGGCGCGGGTGCTGGAGGCCGCAACGCACAAGCGGCTGCAGTGGCTGAGCCTGGGCATCCATGCGGCCGATCTCGATGCCTTCTCGCGCCGGATCGACGGCGTGGGGATCGCACGCATTCCTGCGCCGGCCGGTGCCCAGGCCGACGGTATCTGGATCGCCAGCCCCGACGGGGTGCCCATCCAGTTGCGTGCAGCCGCCAAGAGCTCTCCGTCGGCGCCCGCACCGCACGTGCTGCCGCCGGCCTGCCGCAATGCCGGCCGCGCGCCGGCTCGCAGCCTCATGCCGCAGATCCGGCCGCTGCACCTGTCGCATGTGCTTTTGTTCTGCGCCGACGTGGAGGCCGCGCTGGCGTTCTACACCGATGTGCTGGGACTCAGGCTCTCGGACCGCTCGGGCTCGGTCATCGCCTTCCTGCACAGCCCGCACGGCAGCGACCACCACCTGCTGGCATTGGCCGCATCGCATGGACCCGGCCTGCACCACAGCAGCTGGTGCGTGCCTTCTGTCGACGCCGTGGGCATCGGCGCCCGGCAGATGGCCGAGGCGGGCTATGCGCAGGGCTGGGGCGTGGGCAGGCATGTGCTGGGCTCCAACTTCTTTCGCTATGTGCGCGATCCGTGGGGCAGCTTTGCCGAGTACTCCTGCGACATCGACTTTGTCGAGGCGGGCGCGGTGTGGCCTGCGGCCGACCATCCTCCCGAGGATTCGCTCTACGTCTGGGGGCCGGACGTGCCCGCCGGCTTCGTCACCAACCACGAGCCGCCACGCTGAGGCGCCAGCCAATGCCCCAGACGCAGGAACGCCCCGCTGCCTTGCGGCATCGGGGCGCTGTGCAACATGGCCGGCTCTTTGGCCGCCTGTCGGTTGATACAAGGATCTGGCGGAGGCTGTGAGATTCGAACTCACGGACGGTTGCCCGTCGGCAGTTTTCAAGACTGCTGGTTTAAACCACTCACCCAAACCTCCGAAGCTGCGTATTCTAGCCGGGCTTATGCCGCTCCTGCCGGGGCAGGGGGCGTAAAAAAGGCGCCCCTGTGAAGGGGCGCCTTTTTTGGGTGCGGCGCGGATCAGCCGCGGGCAGCGATGGCCTGGGCTGCGGCCAGGGCCGTCATGTTGACCACGCGGCGCACGGTGGCGGAGGGGGTCAGCACGTGGGCTGCGGCGGCGCCGCCCAGCAGGATGGGGCCGATGGTCGTGCCGTGGCCGCCCGTGGTCTTGAGCACGTTGAACAGGATGTTCGCGGCGTCCAGGTTGGGGCAGATCAGCACGTTGGCCTCACCGTGCAGCGAGGACTCGAGCAGGGCGCGGTCGCGGATGGCTTCGGACAGGGCGGAGTCGCCGTGCATCTCGCCATCGCATTCCACGTCGGGGTTGGCTGCGGCGAACAGGTCGCGCGCGGCGCGCATCTTCAGCGCCGAGGGGCGGCTGGACGAGCCGTAGTTGCTGTGCGACAGGAAGGCCACCTTGGGCGGCAGGCCGAAGCGGGCCACTTCCTCGGCCGCCAGGCGGGCGATGTCGGCCAGTTCGGTGGCGTTGGGCGCCTCGTTGATGTAGGTGTCGGCGATGAACAGCGTGCCGCTGTCCAGCATCACGGCGTTGACGGTGGCGAATTCGCCAGCGCCTTGCTTGAGGCCGAGCACGTCGCGCACATGGGCCAGGTGGCTGTCGAACTTGCCGACGAGGCCGCAGAGCATGGCGTCGGCATCGCCCAGGTGGACCATGAGCGCGGCGATCAGCGTGTTGGAGCGGCGCACGGCGGCCTTGGCGGTCTCGGGCGTGACGCCGTTGCGGCCCATCAGGCGGTGGTAGGTTTCCCAGTACTGGCGGAAGCGCGGATCGTCCTCGGGGTTGCAGATCTCCACGTCCTTGCCCAGCACCAGGCGCAGGCCGGCCTTGGCGATGCGGGCCTCGATCACGGCGGGGCGGCCGATCAGGATGGGCTTGGCCAGGCCGTCATCGACGGCGACCTGGGCGGCGCGCAGCACGCGCTCGTCTTCGCCTTCGGCATAGGCCACGCGCTGCTGGTTGGCCTTGGCAGCGGCGAACACCGGACGCATGAACATGCTGGTCTGGTAGACGAAGCGGGTCAGGCTCTCGCGGTAGGCGTCGTAGTCGGCGATGGGGCGGGTGGCGACGCCGGACTCTTCGGCAGCCTTGGCCACGGCCGGCGCGATGCGCAGGATCAGGCGGGTGTCGAAGGGCGTGGGGATCAGGTAGTCGGGGCCGAACTTCAGCTCCTTGCCCTGGTAGGCGGCGGCGACTTCATCGCTGACGTCCTGCTTGGCCAGTGCGGCGATTTCGCGCACGCAGGCCAGCTTCATGGCTTCGGTGATCTTGGTGGCGCCGCAGTCCAGCGCGCCACGGAAGATGTAGGGGAAGCACAGGACGTTGTTGACCTGGTTGGGGTAGTCCGAGCGGCCCGTAGCCATGATGCAGTCCGGGCGCACGGCCTTGGCCAGCTCGGGGCGGATCTCGGGTTCGGGGTTGGCCAGGGCCAGGATGATGGGCTTGTCGGCCATGGTCTTGACCATGTCGGCAGTGAGCACGCCGGGAGCCGAGCAGCCCAGGAAGACGTCGGCGTCCTTGACGGCATCGGCCAGGGTGCGGGCGTCCGTCTTTTGCGCGTACTGGGCCTTGGAGGCGTCCAGGCCACCGGGGCGGCCTTCGTAGATCACGCCCTTGGAGTCGCACATGAAGACGTTTTCGCGCTTGACGCCCAGGCCCACCATCACGTTCACGCAGGCGATGGCAGCAGCGCCGGCGCCGGAGACGGCGATCTTGACGTTGCCGATCTGCTTGTCCACCAGCTCCAGCCCGTTGAGCAGGGCGGCGCTGGAGATGATGGCCGTGCCGTGCTGGTCGTCATGGAACACGGGGATGTTCATGCGCTTGGACAGCTCCTGCTCGATGTAGAAGCACTCGGGCGCCTTGATGTCCTCAAGGTTGATGCCGCCCAGCGTGGGCTCGAGCGAGGCGATGATCTCGATCAGCTTGTCCGGATCGCGCTCGGCCAGTTCGATGTCGAACACGTCGACGCCGGCGAACTTCTTGAACAGGCAGCCCTTGCCTTCCATCACCGGCTTGCCGGCCAGCGGGCCGATGTCACCCAGGCCCAGCACGGCCGTGCCGTTGGTGATGACGCCGACCAGGTTGCCCCGCGCCGTGTATTCGGCGGCCAGCGAGGGGTCGGCCTGGATGTCCAGGCAGGGGTAGGCCACGCCGGGCGAATAGGCCAGCGACAGGTCGCGCTGGTTGGACAAGGGCTTGGTGGGCGTGACGGAGATCTTGCCCTTGTTGGGGCTGCGATGGTATTCGCGGGCTGCGTCGCGCAGGGCTTGTTCGGCGTTGGACAGGTTTTGGGTCATACAGGAATTCTCTGCAAATGCTCTCGGAGCTTACCGGATAGCTACAGCCTATGAGGGTCAGGACAGTTTTGCCTCAGGGATTTCGACAACAAGCCCCCTGGCGCCTATGGACGGCAGGGGGCGCACAGCCCGGCGGGTAGGCCGGGCGATTGTTGGGCGTGCCCGCCAGGGCGGGCACTGTTTCATCAGTGGGCGTCTGCCTGGCGTGCGGCCCGGACGGCAGCAGAGGTATCGCTGCTGGCTCCGTTGAAGAAAATGTTCAATGCCACCGCGGTAATCGAGGCCAGCAGGATACCGGATTCGATCAACGGATGAATGCCGTGGGGCATCCATTGGCGGAAATTCGGCGCCACCAGCGGAATCATGCCCACGCCGATGGACACGGCGACGATCATGGCGTTGTTGCGGTTGGTCTGGAAATCCACGTTGCTCAGGATGCGGATGCCGGTGGAGGCCACCATGCCGAACATCACCAGGCCCGCGCCGCCCAGCACCACGGTGGGCAGGGACTCGACCAGGGCGCCCATCTTGGGCAGCACGCCCAGCACGATCAGGATCACGCCGCCGGCCACGCAGACCCAGCGGCTCTTGACGCCGGTGACGGCGACCAAGCCCACGTTCTGCGAGAAGCTGGTGTAGGGGAAGGTGTTGAAGATGCCGCCGATCAGCGTGCCCAGGCCGTCGGTGCGCAGGCCGCGCGTCAGCTCGTCCTGGCTGATCTTGCGATCGGTCATGTCGCCCAGGGCCAGGAACATGCCGGTGGACTCGATCATCACCACCACCATCACCAGGCTCATGGTGAGGATGAGGATGGGGTCGAACACCGGCGTGGCGATCTCGAAGGGCAGCACCATCGTGAACCATTCGGCCTTGGCGACCTTGCTGAAGTCCATCAGGCCCATGGCCACGGACAGCACGCCGCCGATCAGGATGCCCATGAGCACCGAGACGTTGGCCAGGAAGCCCTTGGCAAAGCGCGCGATCAGCAGGATGGACAGCAGCACGATGGCCGAGATGCCCACGCCGGTCAGGTCGCCGTACTTGGGGTTGGGAATGGTGGGCACGACCGCGAAACCCTTGGGCACGGGCGGCAGCGAGGAGCCCGGCGCGCCGGCCGTGGCCTGGGCGTCGGCCAGCCATTTCAGGTGCTCGGGGTTGGGCACGCTGGGAGCGGTGGGGCCGACGGGGTTGCCGAAGATCCAGTTCACGCCCACGCGCATCAGACTGATGCCGATGACGGCAATGATGGTGCCGGTCACCACGGGCGGGAAAAAGCGCAGCATGCGGCTGATCAGCGGGGCGATGAGGATGGACACGATCCCCGCCCCGATCACCGAGCCGAAGATCAGCCCCGCCCCCGCCGAGCCGCCCGTGCTCTGCGCCATGGACACCATGGGCGCCACGCTGGCGAAGGTCACGCCCATCATCACGGGCAGCTTGATGCCGAACCACTGGGTCGCGCCCATGGCCTGGATCAGCGTGATCAGGCCGCAGCAAAACAGGTCGGCCGAGATCAGGTGGGCCACCTGCTCGGGCGGCAGGTTGAGTGCGCGGCCGACGATCAGGGGCACAGCCACGGCGCCCGCATACATCACGAGAACGTGCTGCAGGCCCAGCGCCGTGAGCTTGCCTGCGGGCAGCATCTCATCGACGGGATGAACGGAAGATTGCATGGGGATTTGTCTCCTCGGGATTTATGGGAACGGACGCCGGCGTGGCAGGGTTCGGCGCCAACATCCATACAAAAAGTGTATACAGATCATGGGAAATTTCTGCTCCCGGTAAACCCTGTTGCGGCAGTCGCGCCAACCCGTTTTGGTGCGCATCGCCTGCCAGGGCGGGAGTGCCATGGTGCATTGCAAGATGGATGCCAGCCGCCTGGCAAGCACCAGGCACCGTGCTGGTGCCTGGCGGCCGCTACCGCGCGGCTTGGCGCGGCTTGGGCGCGGCTCGTGCGCGGCTCTGGCGCACGGCATGGGCTGCGGCGGTGCATGTGCCCCGATGCGGTGCCCGGGCGCAAAAAAGCCCGGCGGCGCCGGGCTTGGGTGTCGTGCCTTGATGCGGGCCGTCAGGCGGTCAGGCCGTGAGGTCGCACAGCATGCGCGCAATGACCTTGGTGGCGCGGCGCAGGTCCTCCAGCACCAGGCGCTCGTCGGCGCGCTTGGCATGGGACTCCAGCACGGTGCGCGGGCCGGCGCCGTAGATCACGCCGGGAATGCCGCGCTCCACGTACAGGCGCACGTCGGTGTACAGCGGCGTGCCCACGGCCGGGGGCTTTTCGCCGAACACGGCTTCGCCATGGGCCTGGATGGCGTCCACCAGGGGCTTGTTGCCCGCCAGCGGCGTCATGGCATTGGCCAGCAGCAGGCGCTTGATGTCCACGCGCACGGCATCCTCGCCCGTGTAGCCGCCCTTGGCGTTGAAGTCGGCAATGGCCTGGGCGATGACGGCGCGGATGCTGGCCTCGACCTCGGCCGGGTTCTCCTCGGGGATCATGCGGCGGTCGATCTTGAGCACGACCTTGCCGGGCACCACGTTGGTGTTGGTGCCGCCTTCGATGCGGCCGATGTTCAGGTAGGGGTGCTTGATGCCCGGCACCTTGGAGGTCACCTGCTGGTACTTGGTGTTCTCGGCGTACAGCGCATTCATCAGCACCACGGCGGCCTGCAGCGCGTCCACGCCCGTGTGGGGCACGGCGGCGTGGGCCATCTTGCCCTGCACGGTCACTTCCATCTGCAGGCAGCCGTTGTGGGCGGTGACGACTTCGTAGCTGAAGCCGGCCGCGACCATCAGGTCGGGTTGGGTGAGGTTGTTGGCCAGCAGCCAGCCGGGGCCCAGGATGCCGCCGAATTCCTCGTCATAGGTGAAGTGCAGTTCCACCGCGCCCTTGGAGGGCCGGGCCACGGCTTCGAGCGCACGCACGGCGTAGGTGAAGGTGGCGAAGTCGCTCTTGCTCACGGCGGCGGCGCGGCCGTAGAGCTTGCCGTCTTCGATGGCGGCGCCATAGGGGTCCTGGGTCCAGCCTTCACCGGGCGGCACCACGTCGCCGTGGGCGTTCAGCGCGATGGTCAGGCCGCCGCCGGCGTCACCTGCGCTGCCGTAGGGGCGGCGCACGATCAGGTTGGTGATGGACTCCATGCCGTAGGCCTTGACGTCGGCCTCGGGCACGGTGTGCTTCTCGGCCTCGTAGCCCAGGGTCTTGAGCAGCTCGGCCGTGCGCTCGGCGTGGGGTGCGTTGTTGCCGGGCGGGGTGTCGGTCGGAACCTGGACCAGGGCCTGCAGGAATTGCACCTCTTCATCGAAATGCTGGTCGATCCAGGCGTCCAGGGCGGCGTAGGTGGCTTGCTTGTCTTGGTTCATGTCGGTCATTGCTGCTCTTGGGCCAGCTGGTTCAGTACGTGGGAGAAGGCATCGACGGACAGTTGCATGTCGTCGGCGGTGGAGCTTTCCAGCGGGTTGTGGCTGATGCCGGCGTTCAGGCCGCGCACGAACAGCATGGCCTGGGGCATGATTTCGTGCAGCTTCATGGCGTCGTGGCCGGCGCCGCTGGGCATGCGGTACAGGGGCACGCCCAGGGCGTCCACGGCGGCTTCCCAGCGCTGCTGCCATTCGGGGGCGCTGGGGGCGGCGGCGGCCTTCATGGCCAGCTCGGTGCTGTAGCGCAGGCCACGGCGCTGGGCGATGGCCTCGATCTCGGCCAGGATGTCGGCCACCATGGCGTCGCGCTGCTCGTTGGTGGGCGCGCGCAGGTCCAGGCTGAACTGGCAGCGGCCGGGAACCACGTTCACCGAGCCGCTGGGCACATTGAGCTGGCCCATGGTGGCCACCGAGGTGCCGTCGCGCGCGGCGCGCTTTTCGATGTACAGCGCCAGCTCGGCCACGCCGCAGGCGGCATCGCGGCGGCGGTCCATGGGCGTGGTGCCGGCGTGGCTGGCCATGCCGATCATCTCGCAGATGTAGCGCGCGCTGCCGTTGATGGAGGTGACGATGCCCAGCGGGATGTCCAGCTCGTTGAGCACCGGGCCCTGTTCGATGTGCACTTCGATGAAGCCCAGGTAGCGGGCCGGATCGCGCTGCAGCTTCGGAATGTCGTCAATGCACAGGCCGGCGTGCTGCATGGCCTCGCGCAGGGTGATGCCGTCGGCATCCTTTTGCTCCAGCCATTCCTGCCTGAAGTCGCCGATCAGTGCGCCCGAGCCCAGGAAGGTGGCCTTGTAGCGCTGGCCTTCCTCTTCGGAAAAGCCCACGACCTCGATGTGGAACGGCAGGCGCTTGCCCTGGCGGTGCAGCTCGCGCACGCAGGCCATGGGCACGAAGATGCCCAGGCGGCCGTCGTACTTGCCGCCGTTGCGCACGGTGTCGTAGTGGCTGCCGGTCAGCAGGGTCTTGGCGTCCTCGGTGGCCGCCTTGTAGCGGCCCACGACGTTGCCCACGGCGTCGATCTCGACCTCGTCGAAGCCGCAGTCGCGCATCCAGTGGCTGATGCGCTGGGCGCAGGCGCGGTGGGCATCGGTCAGGTAGGTGACGGTGAGCTGGCCCTTTTCGGCATAGCCGGGGTCGCTGTGCTGGGCCAGCTTTTCCTGCCAGTCCCAGACATCGTTGCCCAGCTCGGGCGTGTAGCCGAACTTGTCGTTCAGGCGGATCTCGGCAATGCGGTGGATGTTGCGCAGCGCCTCGCCCAGCTCGAAGTCGGGGTGGTTGTGCAGGCGGCGCTCGAAGGTCTCGATGATCTCGGCCTTGGCCAGGCCCGCGCCGCGCGGACCGCGCACGGCCAGGATGAAGGGAAAGCCGAAGCGCTTGCCGTACTCGGCGTTGAGCTTGCGGATGTGCTCCAGCTCCTCGGGCGTGCAGCGGGTCAGGCCCGCCTTGTTCTGCTCGTTGGTGGATTCGGCCGTGAGCGTGTTGGTCTCCATGGCCTTGCCGGCCAGCTCCGGGTGGGCGCGGATCAGGTCGAGCTTGGCCTGCACGGGTGCCTTGTCCAGCACCTGGGCCATGGCGTACTTGATCTGTGCCAGCGAGCGGAAGGGGCGCTGGGCCAGCGCGGCCTCGGCAATCCAGGGCGAGTGTTCGTAGAGGCCGTCCAGCAGACTGGCGGCGGTGGCCAGGTCGGCGGCATTGAGTTGTTCCAGCGTCAGAGCCATGCTGCGTTATTCCTTGTCGGGATGGTGGTGCGCCCAGTGGCGCGCGAGGTCGATGCGGCGGCAGACCCAGACCTTGTCGTGCCGCTGAATGTGGTCCAGAAAGCGCTGCAGTGCCGTGATGCGGCCGGGGCGGCCCAGCAGGCGGCAGTGCATGCCAATGCTCATCATCTTGGGGGAGTCATCGCCGGCCGGATCGCCCTCGGCGTAGAGGGCGTCGAACGTGTCCTTCAGGTATTGGAAGAACGGGTCGGCGTGCGAGTAGCCCTGGGGCAGGGCAAAGCGCATGTCGTTGCAGTCCAGCGTGTAGGGCACGATGAGCTGGCTGCGGGTGCTGCCGTCGCTCTTGCCGACCTTCATCCAGAAGGGCAGGTCGTCGCCGTAGTAGTCGCTGTCGTAGGCGAAGCGGCCGTCGTCGGCCACCAGGCGGTGGGTGTTGGGGCTGTCGCGGCCCGTGTACCAGCCCAGGCCGTGGTCGCCATCGTGGCCGTACAGCTCGCCGAAGATCTCCATGCACTGCTGCATGTGGGCGCGTTCCACCTCGGCGGGCACGCCCTGGTAGTGGATCCACTTGAGGCCGTGGCAGGCCACTTCATGGCCCAGCTCGTCGAAGGCCTGGGCCAGCTCGCGGTGCTTTTGCAGGGCCGTGGCCACGCCGAACACGGTCAGCGGCAGGCCGCGCTTCTCGAACTCGCGCAGGATGCGCCAGACGCCTGCGCGCGAGCCGTATTCATAGATGCCTTCCATGCTCATGTGGCGCTCGGGGTAGGCGGCCGGGTTGAACATTTCGGACAGGAACTGCTCGCTGGCGGCGTCGCCGTGCAGCACGCAGTTCTCGCCGCCCTCTTCATAATTGAGGACGAACTGCACGGCCACGCGGGCCTGGCCTGGCCAGCGGGCGTGCGGGGGAGTGCGGCCGTAGCCGATCAGGTCGCGGGGATAGGGGGCAGTGGCGTCGTAGGTCATGCGGATACGGAGGAAAGGGCCATCGAAAGATCGCTGGTCGGCATGTCGCGGTCGAAGGTCAGGCCGGCTTCCACGTGGTCCAGGTGCTGCTGCATGAGCTGCACGGCGTGGTCGGCGTCGCCGCCGGCCAGGGCCGTGACGATTTCGGCATGCTCGTCATGGGAGTGCTCGGCGGCCGTGCTGGACTGGTACATCAGCGTGATCAGCGCGCAGCGCGAGATCAGTTCGCCCAGCAGCTGGGCCAGCACCTCGTTGCCCATGAGCTCGGCCATGCGCACGTGGAAGTCGCCCAGCAGCTCGGTACGCTGGCCGACATCGTTGCCGTCCATGGCCTTTTTCTCGGCCGCCACGTGCTGCCGCAGCGCGCGGATCTTGGCCGGCGTGCTCTGGGCGATGAAGGCGCGCACCATCTCGGCTTCGAGCATGCGGCGCACGGCGAAGACCTGGCGCGCCTCGTCCACCGAGGGCGTGGCCACGAAGGCCCCGCGCGCGGGTTCGAGCCGGATCAGGCGGTTTTGCGACAGCTGGAACAGCGCCTGGCGCACCAGGGTGCGCGAGACGCCGAAATGGTCTGCCAATTTCTGCTCGGCCAGCTTGGTGCCGGGCAGAAGACGGTGTTCGACGATGGCCCGGGTCAGGCTCTCGACAATGAAACTGGTGGTGGAAGTCTCCATTCAGCCATCATAGCGGCTGGTCACAAGAGTTGTATACAGTTTCTGTCTACTGCTTATTGGCGTTTCCCCGTATACGGCATCCCTTTTCAGAAACCGGGCGCGGCCGTATCGAAGTGCCGTGCCAGGTGCTCGACAAAGCGCTGCACGCGCTGGGTTGCCGCATGCCGCTGCGGATAGACCACATGGATGTCGGCCGGCGCCGTGGCATGGTCGGCCAGCACCTGCACCAGGCGGCCGCTGCGCAGGTAGCGGGCGATATCCCATTCGGCGCGCATGACGATGCCCAGGCCGGCCAGGGCCCAGCCCACGGCGATCTCGCCATCGTTGGTGCTCAGGCTGTCGCGCAGGCGGATGGCCTCGGTCTTGCGGCCGGGGCCGTTGTGGGTGAAGCGCCAGACGCCGTGGGTGTCGTCGCCCTGGCGGATGTCGATGCAGTCGTGCTGCATCAGCTCGCGCGGGGTGGCCGGCGTGCCGCGCCGCGCCAGGTAGGCGGCAGACGCGCACAGCAGCCGCCGGTTGGGCGCCAGGCGCCGCGCGATGACGCGCGCGTCCGGCGGCTCGCCAAAGCGTATGCACAGGTCGAAGCTGTCATCGACCAGGGGCGGCGGCGAGGCCGACAGCTGCAGCTGCACCTGGATCTGCGGGTGCCTGCGCACGAAGCTGGCGATCAGCGGCGCGATATGGCTGCGCCCGAATCCCAGCGTGGCATTGATGCGCAGCAGGCCCTGCGGCTGCCCGGGCATGCCGGCCACGGCCTGCTCCATGGCGGCAATGTCGTCCAGGATGCGCCGCGCAAGGGCCAGGTAGGTCTGGCCCTCATCGGTCAGGCCCAGGCGCCGCGTCGTGCGGCTGACCAGTTGCACGCCCAGCCGCGCCTCCATCTGGGACAGGCGCTTGCTGGCCGCCGGCGTGGTGATGCCCAGCTCGCGGGCCGTGGCCGACAGGCTGGCGCTGCGGGCCAGCAGGCAGAAGAAGGCCATCTCCGATGGCGCTGAGACGGGTGTGCTCATTGTTGAATCAAAGTGAACGATGCCATCACTCTAGAGGCGCGCGCGGCGTTGTTCCATCGATAGATTCACGGACAAGGCCATGCATCCGCATGGCGCTTCATCCACCGCAATCCAAGGAGTCCTCATGACAATGACATACCGCATCGCCTGCATTCCCGGCGATGGCATCGGCAAGGAAGTGGTGCCGGCAGGGCAGGAGGTGCTGCAGGCGCTGGCCGAAACCCAGCCCGGCCTGGGCTTTGCCTTCACCAGTTTCGGCTGGGGCGGCGACTGGTACCGCGCGCACGGCGAGATGATGCCGGCCGACGGGCTGGACGCGCTGCGCGGCCAGGACGCCATCCTGTTCGGCTCGGCCGGCGACCCGCACATTCCCGACCATGTCACGCTGTGGGGCCTGCGCCTGAAGATCTGCCAGGGGTTCGATCAGTACGCCAATGTGCGGCCCACGCGCATCCTGCCCGGCATCGATGCGCCGCTCAAGCGCTGCGCGCGAGAGGATCTGGACTGGGTCATCGTGCGCGAGAACTCCGAAGGCGAATACGCGGGCGTGGGCGGCCGCGCCCACCAGGGCCATCCCATCGAGGTGGCCACCGACGTGAGCATGATGACCCGCGCGGGCGTGGAGCGCATCATGCGCTTCGCCTTCCGCCTGGCGCAGTCGCGGCCGCGCAAGCTGCTGACGGTGATCACCAAGTCCAACGCCCAGCGCCACGCCATGGTGATGTGGGACGAGATCGCGGTGCAGGTGGCCGCCGAGTTCCCCGACGTGCGCTGGGACAAGGAGCTGGTGGACGCGGCCACGGCGCGCATGGTCAACCGCCCCGCCTCGCTGGACACCCTGGCCGCCACCAACCTGCATGCCGACATCCTCAGCGACCTGGCGGCCGCGCTGGCCGGCAGCCTGGGCATTGCGCCCACGGGCAACATCGACCCGGAGCGCCGCTATCCCAGCATGTTCGAGCCCATCCACGGATCGGCCTTCGACATCATGGGCCAGGGCCTGGCCAACCCCGTGGGCACCTTCTGGAGCTGCGTGATGCTGCTGGAGCACCTGGGCGAGCACCGCGCCGCGCAGCGGCTGATGCAGGCCGTGGAGCAGGTGACGGCCGATGCCGCGCTGCACACGCGCGACCTGGGCGGCAAGGCCACCACGCGCCAGGTCACCGACGCGATCTGCGCACGGCTGCGCGCGCAGACCGCCGAGGCCCAGGCCGAGCCCGTGCCTGCCTGAGCGTGCGCTGCATGGTCCGATAACCCACAAAAGAACAGACAGGAGACAAGCCATGAACCGCATCACCAGGGTTGCCGCCGCGTGCGCGCTGGCCGCCGCCACCATTGCAGCCGCCATGTCTTCGGCCTGGGCCCAGGCCTGGCCGGCGCGCCCCGTCAACCTCATCGTGCCGTTTCCCGCAGGCGGCACCACCGATGTGCTGGCACGTGCGCTGGGCCAGGAGCTGTCCAAGAGTCTGGGCCAGCCCGTGGTCGTGGAAAACCGTCCCGGCGCGGGCGCCACCCTGGGCGCCGACCATGTGGCCAAGGCGAAACCTGACGGCTACACCCTGCTCATGGGCGCTGTGCACCACACCATTGCCACCAGCGTCTACCGCAGGCTGGGCTATGACTTCCAGAAGGACCTGGCGCCCATCACCGTGGTGGCCGTGGTCCCCAATGTGCTGGTGGTCAATCCGCAGGTGCCCGCCAAAACCGTGCAGGAGCTGCTGGCCCAGGCCCGGGCCCAGCCCGGCAAGCTGGCCTATGGCTCCAATGGCGCGGGCACGGGCCAGCACCTGATCGGCGCGCAGTTCGAGTCCATGGGCGGCGTGGAGCTGCTGCACGTGCCCTACAAGGGCAGCGGGCCGCTGACCACCGATCTGCTGGGTGGGCAGATCGCCATGTCCTTCGATACCGTCACGCCCGTGCTGCCCCACATCAAGGCCGGCAAGCTGCGCGCGCTGGCCGTGACCACGGCCAGGCGCTCGGTAGCCCTGCCCGATGTGCCCACGCTGGACGAGGCCGGCCTCAAGGGCTTCGACATGGGCACCTGGTTCGGCGTGCTGGCACCGGCCGCCACGCCCCGCGAGGTACTGGCGCGGCTGGGCGCGGACATGAACCGCATCATCGAGTCCCCGCAGTTCCGCAGAAAGATGGAAGAGATAGGCGCCGAGCCCATCGGCGGATCGCCCGAGCAGATGGCGCGCCAGATCCGCGACGACACCGACCGCTTCGCCAGGCTGGTGAAGGATGCCAAGGTGGCCCTGGATTGAGTTGAATTGGCACGAGGAACGAGGCCGGGCGAATCAGTTGTGACTTGACCGCATGCCACCGCCGGTGCAGGAAATTCCATAATGCCCGGCGGAGACAACACACCATGACCAGCACCACGGACCTGCACCTCACCGATCCCCAAGCCTTTCTGCTCGACCTCTACCGCGCTGCGGTCAAGGATGCGCAGCCCTTGTACAGCATGGCCCAATGCCTGCCAAAGCCTCCCAAGGGCCGCACCCTGGTGCTGGGCGCGGGCAAGGCCGGCGGCTCCATGGCCCAGGCGCTGGAGGCGCTGTGGCCGGCGGACGCGCCGCTGTCCGGCCTCGTGGTCACGCGCTACCACCACATCCCGCCGCGCCCCGAAGGCCTGGCGCAGCGCATCGAGGTGGTCGAGGCCGCCCACCCCGTGCCCGATGCGGCAGGCCTGGCCGCCGCCGAGCGCATCCTCGCGCTGACCGAAGGGCTGACCGAGGACGACCTCGTGCTGTGCCTGATCTCGGGCGGCGGCTCGGCCCTGCTGACCCTGCCGGCCGAAGGCATCGACCTGGAGGAAAAGCAGCGCATCAACCGCGCCCTGCTGGAAAGCGGCGCCGCCATCGGCGAGATGAACTGCGTGCGCAAGCACCTGTCGCGCATCAAGGGCGGGCGCCTGGGCGCGGCCTGCGCGCCTGCGCGCGTGGTCACGCTGACCATCAGCGATGTGCCGGGCGACGATCCCTCCATCATCGCCAGCGGCCCCACCGTGCCCGATGCCAGCAGCTGCGCCGACGCGCTGGCCATCCTCGCGCGCTACCGCATCGACGTGCCCGAATCCGTGCGCCGCGCGCTGGAGGCGGGCGAGCTGGAAACACCCAAGCCCGGCGACGCGCGCTTCGACGGCCATGAGGTACACATGATCGCCACGCCCCAGCACTCGCTGGAGGCAGCCGCACGCGTGGCCGAGGCCGCAGGCCTGCGCACCCATGTGCTGTCCGACGAGATCGAGGGCGAATCGCGCGAAGTCGCCAAGGTCCACGCCGCCCTGGCGCGCGCCGTGGCCCGCCACGGCCAGCCGTTTGCAAAGCCCTGCGTGATCCTGTCCGGCGGCGAGACCACGGTCACCATCCGGCAGCGCCCGGCCGGCACGCCCAAGGGGCGCGGCGGGCGCGCGGGCGAGTTCTGCATGGGTCTTGCCCAGGCCCTGCAGGGGCAGGACAAGGTCTGGGCGCTGGCGGCCGATACCGATGGCATCGATGGCGTGGAGGACAACGCGGGCGCGCGCGTGTCACCGGATACGTTGGCGCGGGCCCAGGCCCAGGGAATGCGGATTGCCGAGTACCTGGATCGCAATGATGCGTATGGGTTCTTTGATGCGCTGGGGGATCTGGTGGTGACCGGGCCCACGCATACCAACGTGAATGACTTCCGGGCGATTCTGGTTCTCTGAGAAGGTCCGGGTCGTAGCCATTAGGGGCGTTGGCGTTCGCTTTTACCTTTTCTGGCTATGGCCGAAGTCGGCGGTCTCCCCGGCGTTCAGGCAGTTCTGAACATGGTTCATGACTGACTGAATGCCGACTTTCTGCGCCTCGGGATGGCCCGGCATCTGCGAGGCCAGGTGGGTCGCTGCTGCATGCACGGTCTTGTATGCCGCTTCCAGCTCGGGATGCTCGCTCAACGCTTCCCGCTCGTTCAGTTGCTCAAAGGCCACTGCGCGGCTCGGACGTACTGCGTCGCGCAGCAAGTCGGGCAGGGTCGGATGGGCTTTCAGCCTGTCCTGCGTGCGCAGGATTTTTCGCATGGTGTTTTCGTGCTGCACGTGTGGCTTCGCCAGCTCGTTCACGCTGCGGTCGCGGGCGATATAGAGAAGATCACGCCCGGTCTCAATGTGTCCGAATCGTGCCCAATCGACCTCATATCCAGCTTCCCTGGCGAGCTGCCTGGTGAAGGTGCGAAGCGTTCGGCTGTTGCCATCGCTGAATGGATGGGCATAGTCCAACTCGATGTATATCCTGGCAAGCCGTGCCGTGAATTCAGCGGTCTTCAAGCCGCGCAGCTCGTCGGGGCTGGCTTCTTCGAGGGCCTTGTCGAGTCTGGCCATGGCCGCGTCGTCCATGCGTGAATAGACGACATGGAAAGTGCCTCCCATGGTCGATAGGCCGCGCTGCTTCATCCAGTCCTGGCCATGGGGCACCTGTGTTCTGAATTCGCCAGGCGTGACCTCGTGGAAGCCGGCGTCCGGCAAGTCCTGGAAGATGCGATGGTGGACTGCCTTCAGGTGCGCGGCGTCGAAGCTGCCGCGCACAGGCTCCAGCTCCAGCTCGACAAGCCGTTTGAATGTGTGATCGGCTTCGAGTTGCTGACGCTGCGCTGCAGTCAACGTGCTCGCGGATGCAGGCGGGAACTCATCGCGCATTGACCTTCACCTGGACGAAATCGGCAAGCTGGATATCACCCCGGATGAATTGGCGTGCGCCGGTCTCAGCAGCTTCGGAAGGCGTGAAGCCTTCCAGTCCGATCGACGCGCGGGCGAAGTTGACGGCTGCTTCGCGCCGACGTTTCTCCGTTGCGGAAATGGCGGCGTTCACAGGGCCGCTGACGCGCTCACGCGACTGGTTGACATAGGCGCGCATCAACTCGCGCAGCACCTGTGCTGCGGGGCGGTTTTCCAGCAAGGCCGCGTCGGCAAACTCCGAGCGCAGTTCGGGCTCGACACGAAATGTCATTTGCACTTCTTTGGACATGGCGGTCACCTCGCAAGACGGAAATCAGACATGCCGTTCGGGCGGCATTCTTCTCAATGTACATACATTGCATTGCCAATGCGCAGCGCCTGGCCTCACGCCCCGCGCGGCAGCGTCTCCCACCATTCGGCATCGAACCGCCCCTGCAGGAAGGCGATGAAGGACTGCACCTTCTGCGGCACCAGGCGCGGCGAGGGGTAGACGGCGTGGATTTCCTGCTCGGGCAGGCGGCAGGTCTTGAGGACTTCGACCACGCGGCCGGCTTCCAGGGAGTCATGGGCCACGTAGCGGGGCAGGGCGGCGATGCCCATGTGCGAGCGTGAGGCCGCCAGCAGGGCCGAGAGGTTGTTGGAGCGCAGCCGGCCCGTGACCGCCACCGAGACCGGTTCTCCGCTGGCGTTGCGCAGACGCCAGATGTCGTTGCCCTGCACGCTGCTGTAGATCAGCGTGGCATGTTCCTTGAGGTCGGAGGGGCGGCGCGGCGTGCCGCGCTTGCGCAGGTAGGTGGGCGAGGCCACCAGCACCCAGGGGTTCACGCCCAGCGTGCGTGCGCCCAGGCTGGAGTCGGCCAGCTTGCCCAGGCGCAGGGCCACGTCAATGCCGTTGGCCACCAGGTCGGTGTAGCGGTCCTCGAAGCTCAGGTCGATCTGCACCTGGGGGTTGTGCGCCATGAATTCCAGCGCCAGCGGTATCAGCACGCGCCGGCCAAAGGCCACCGAGCTGCCGATGCGCAGCTGGCCCTGCACCTGGGTCTGGCGCACCTGGACCACCTTGTCGGCCTCGGCCACGTCGTTGACGATGGCCTTGCATTTCTCGTAGTACAGCGCGCCCGCTTCGGTCAGGCTCACGCCGCGCGTGTTGCGGTTGAGCAGGCGCACTTTCAGGCGCGCTTCCATGGCTGCGATCTGCTTGGTGACCGTGGGCTGGGTGGTGGCGAATTCGTGCGCGACCTTGGTGAAGCTGCTGGTCTCCACCACGCGCACGAACATGTGCATGGCATCGAGTCTGTCCATGGCGCTGTCTCCTTTTTCATTGGTAGTTATTCCTGCACGGAATAAATTTTATGGTCTGCGCAGGCGTTCCGCCAATCGGCCTGTCTGCCTAGAGTTGACTCCAATTTGAAGGAGACCTCCCATGGCAAAAATGAAAGCAATCGAAGCCGCAGTCCGCGTGCTGGAAAAAGAAGGCGTGACCGTCGCATTCGGCGTTCCCGGTGCCGCCATCAACCCGCTGTATGCAGCGCTCAAGGACCATGGCGGCATCGGCCATATCCTGGCGCGCCACGTCGAAGGCGCAAGCCACATGGCCGAGGGCTACACCCGCGCCGTGGCCGGCAACATCGGCGTGTGCATCGGCACCAGCGGCCCGGCCGGCACGGACATGATCACGGGCCTGTACTCGGCCAGCGCGGATTCGATTCCGATTCTCTGCATCACGGGCCAGGCGCCGCGCTCGCGTCTGCACAAGGAAGATTTCCAGGCCGTGGACATTGCCTCCATCGCCAAGACCGTGACCAAGTGGGCCACCACGGTGCTGGAGCCGGCCCAGGTGCCGCGCGCCTTCCAGCAGGCCTTCCACCTGATGCGCTCGGGCCGCCCCGGCCCCGTGCTGATCGACCTGCCCATCGACGTGCAGCTGGCCGAGATCGAGTTCGACATCGACACCTACGAGCCCCTGCCGGTCTACAAGCCGGCTGCCACGCGCAAGCAGGTGGAAAAGGCCATCGCCATGCTCAACGAGTCCGAGCGTCCGCTGCTGGTCTCGGGCGGCGGCGTGATCAATGCCGATGCCTCCGAGCTGCTGGTGGAGTTTGCCGAGCTGCTGGACGTGCCCGTGATTCCCACCCTGATGGGCTGGGGCACCATTCCCGATGACCACCGCCTGATGGCCGGCATGTGCGGCCTGCAGACCAGCCACCGCTACGGCAATGCCACCATGCTGGCCTCCGACTTCGTGCTGGGCATCGGCAACCGCTGGGCCAACCGCCACACGGGCTCGGTCGAGGTCTACACCAAGGGCCGCAAGTTCGTGCACGTGGACATCGAGCCCACGCAGATCGGCCGCGTGTTCGCGCCCGACTACGGCATCGTCTCGGACGCGGGCGCTGCGCTCAAGCTTTTCGTCGAGGTGGCGCGCGAGTGGAAGGCGGCCGGCCGCCTGAAGGACCGCAGCGGCTGGGTGGCCGAATGCCAGGCCCGCAAGAACAATGTGGAGTACCTGCGCAAGACCAATTTCGACAACGTGCCCATGAAGCCGCAGCGCGTCTACCAGTGCATGAACCGCAGCCTGGACAAGGACACCTGCTATGTCTCCACCATCGGCCTGTCGCAGATTGCCGGCGCGCAGTTCCTGCATGTCTACAAGCCGCGCAACTGGATCAACTGCGGCCAGGCCGGCCCGCTGGGCTGGACCGTGCCGGCCGCCCTGGGCGTGCGCGTGGCCGACCCGGCCCGCAAGATCGTGGCGCTGTCGGGCGACTATGACTTCCAGTTCATGATCGAGGAGCTGGCCGTGGGCGCGCAGTTCAAGCTGCCCTACATCCATGTGCTGGTCAACAACAGCTACCTGGGCCTGATCCGCCAGGCGCAGCGCGCCTTCTCCATCGACTACTGCGTGCAACTGGCCTTCGACAACATCAATGTCGACGACAAGGAAGAGTCCAAGGGCTATGGCGTGGACCACGTCAAGGTGGTCGAGGGCCTGGGCTGCAAGGCCATCCGCGTGCACCGTCCCGAGGACTTCGCGCCCGCCATGCAACAGGCCGAGGCCTGGATGGCAGAGCACCGCACGCCGGTCGTCGTCGAGGTCATCCTGGAGCGCGTGACCAACATCTCCATGGGCGCCGAGATCGACAACGTGATCGAGTTCGAGGACCTGGCCGCAGCGCCGGCCGACGTGCCCAGCGCGCTTGCACTGCTGGATTGACCGGCCCGCCACGGCACATCGCACGGCATTGCACTGCACTGCTTTTTCTATCGGCGGGGCACCCTGCGTGCCCTGCCGCTCCCAACCCACCAAACGACTACCGGAGACTTCTGACATGCCCCGTTTTGCTGCCAACCTCAGCATGCTGTTCACCGAGGTGCCCTTCCTCGACCGCTTCGAGCGCGCGGCGCGCGCTGGCTTCGAGGCCGTGGAATTCCTGTTTCCCTACGCCCATACGGTCGAAGAGATCAAGGAGCGCGTGGACGCCCACGGCCTGCAGATCGTGCTGCACAACCTGCCGGCCGGCGACTGGGATGCGGGCGAGCGCGGCATTGCCTGCCACCCCGACCGCGTGGACGAGTTCCGCGCCGGCGTGGCCAAGGCCGTGACCTATGGCCATGCGCTGGGCGTGCCCCAGCTCAACTGCCTGGCCGGCAAGGCGCCTGCCGGTGCCGATGCCGCGCTGCTGCGCCGCACCTTCGTGGACAACCTGCGCTTTGCCGCTTCGGCGCTGAGCGCGGCCAATCTGCGCCTGCTGATCGAGCCCATCAACCCCTTCGACATTCCCGGCTTCTACCTGAACCGCACTGACGAGGCCCTGTCCATCCTCGATGAGGTGGGTGCGCCCAACGCCTTCGTGCAGTACGACATCTACCACGCCCAGCGCACCGAGGGCGAACTGGCGGCCACGCTGCAAAAGCACCTGGCGCGCATCGGCCACGTGCAGCTGGCCGACAACCCGGGCCGCAACGAGCCGGGCACGGGCGAGATCAACTACCCCTTCCTGTTCGCGCACCTGGACCGCATTGGCTACCAGGGCTGGGTGGGCTGCGAGTACAAGCCTGCGCGCGATACCGAATCGGGCCTGGGCTGGCTCGAGGCCCACGCCGCCGTGGCGGCCTGAGTGGCCGCAGAACATCTTCGGATTTACCGAATTTCCCAAAAACGACAAGGAGTACACAGCATGAATGCATCCTCTCTCAAGCTTGGTTTCGTGGGCCTGGGCATCATGGGCGCGCCCATGGCGGGCCACCTGCTCACGGCCGGCCACCAGCTGTTCGTGAACACCCTGGGCAAGATCCCCGCGCAGATCGCCGAGAGCAGCGCCACCCAGTGCACCACCGCGCGCGGCGTGGCCGAGCGGGCCGACATCATCTTCCTGATGCTGCCCGACACGCCCGATGTCGAGAAGGTGCTGTTCGGCGAGGACGGCGTGGCCGCCGGCCTCAAGGGCAGCAGCGGCAAGGTGGTGGTGGACATGAGCTCCATCTCGCCCGTGGCCACCAAGGACTTCGCTCGCCGCATCGAGGCCATCGGCGCCCAGTACCTGGATGCGCCGGTCTCCGGCGGCGAGGTGGGCGCCAAGAACGCCACCCTGTCCATCATGGTCGGCGGCCCGGAGGACGTGTTCGCGCGCGTCAAGCCGCTGTTCGAGCGCATGGGCAAGAACATCACCCTGGTGGGCGGCAACGGCGACGGCCAGACCGCCAAGGTGGCCAACCAGATCATCGTGGCGCTGAACATCGAGGCCGTGGCCGAGGCCCTGCTGTTCGCGTCGCGCGCCGGTGCCGACCCGGCCCGCGTGCGCGAGGCGCTGCTGGGCGGCTTTGCCTCGTCCAAGATCCTGGAAGTGCATGCCGAGCGCATGATCAAGCGCACGTTCGATCCGGGCTTCCGCATCTCGCTGCACCAAAAGGACCTGAACCTGGCCCTGAGCAGCGCGCGCCAGCTCGGCGTGTCCCTGCCCAACACTGCCCAGGCGCAGGAGCTGTTCAACAGCTGCGTGGCCCACGGCGGCGCGAACTGGGATCACTCGGGCATGGTGCGTGCGCTGGAGATCCAGGCCAACTTCGAAGTGGGCCAGAAGGTCCAGGACTGATGGCCGGCCTTTGAGACAACGATTGGTGGGAGGGCGGCCTTGCGCCGCCCTGTTGTGAAAAGCCGCGCTCGGCAACGGGCGCGGCTTTTTCTTGCTTCAATAGCCCAGTGTCTGCCCGTCGGGGTTGCGCGGGTCGGAGGCGCCGTAGAGCATGCCGTCGCGCAGCTCGATGGTCTGCGTGCGGCCCATCGACGCCTTCACGGCAACGTTGTGGCCGCGCGACTTGAGCAGGGCCACGGTGTCGGGGCTGATGCCCTTTTCCACGCGCAGCTCATCGGGCGTCCACTGGTGGTGAAAGCGCGGCGTGGCGGCGGCCTCGGCCGGGTTCATGCCGAAGTCGATGGTGTTGACCACGGTCTGCAGCACGGTGGTGATGATGCGTGCGCCGCCGGGGCTGCCGGTGACCAGCACAGGCTTGCCGCCCTTGAGCACCATGGTCGGCGTCATCGACGACAGCGGGCGCTTGCCTGCTGCCACCGCATTGGCATCGCCGCCGACCAGTCCATACGCGTTGGCCACGCCGGGCTTGGCCGAGAAATCGTCCATCTCGTTGTTGAGCAGGATGCCCGTACCCTTGGCCACGATGCCGCTGCCGAAGTTGGTGTTCAGCGTATAGGTCACGGCCACGGCGTTGCCCGCCTTGTCCACCACCGAGTAGTGCGTGGTCTGGTCGCTCTCGTAGGGCTGGGGCTTGCCGGGGCGGATGTCCTTGCCGGCGCGCGCCTGGTAGGGGTCGATGCCGGCGGCCAGTGCCTCGGCATAGCGCTTGGAGGTCAGGCCCTTGAGCGGCACGGTCACGAAGTCGGGATCACCCAGGTATTCGGCACGGTCGGCATAGGCCAGCTTCATGCTTTCCGCCATGTAGTGGATGCTCTGCGCGCTGTTGACGCCCCACTGGTTCATGGGCCAGCGTTCCATCATGTTGAGGATCTGGATCAGGTGGGCGCCGCCGGAGGACGGAGGCGGCATGGTCACGATCTCGTAGCCGCGGTAGGTGCCGCGCAGCGGCTCGCGCTCGGCGACCTTGTAGCTCTTGAGGTCCTGCAGCGAGAGGGCGCCTGCATGCGGCGCCATCTCGGCCGCGATCTTGCGGGCGATGGAGCCTTCGTAGAACACCTTGGAGCCCTGCTGGCCGATCAGGCGCAGCGACTGCGCCAGGTCCTTTTGCACCAGGCGGTCGCCGCGCTTGAGGGGCTCGCCGTTGCGCCAGAAGATGGCCTGGGTGGCGGGCCACTGGCCCATGTTCTTCTTTTCCTGTTCCAGGATCTTGGCCAGGGTCTCGCTGACCGTAAAGCCCTTGTCGGCCAGCTTTGCGGCCGGCGCAATCACCGTGGACAAGGGCAGCGATCCCCATTTCTTCAGCGCATGCTCCATGCCGGCCACGGTGCCGGGCACGCCCACGGCGTAGTGGGTGTAGAGCGATTTGCCGTCGATGACCTTGCCATCCGCACCCACGTACATGTCGCGCGTGGCCTTGGAGGGCGCAACCTCGCGGAAGTCCAGCGCAATGTTCTTGCCGCTCTTGGCGTCATGCACCACCATGAAGCCGCCGCCGCCGATGTTGCCTGCGTTGGGCAGGGCCACGGCCAGCGCAAAGCCCATGGCCACGGCGGCGTCCACCGCATTGCCGCCGGACTTCAGGATCTGCAGGCCGATGCGCGAGGCCAGCTCCTGCTCGCTGGCCACCATGCCGCTCCTGCCCACGACGGGATGGAACACATCCATGTCGAAGTCATAGGCGGCGCTGGCGGCCTGGGCCGCGCTGCTCTGCGTGATGGGCGCCGCTGCCGGGGCAGGCGCTGCGGCCACGGGTGCTGGCGCCGCCGAAGCCGCGGGCGGCTGCGTGCTGCTGCAGGCGGCCAGGCTGGCAATGGCCAGCGCCAGGCTGGTTGCAAGCAAGGGGGAGCGAAGTTGCATCGGTATCTCCTTGGCAGATGAAACAGTGGAACAGTGGAAAAAGAGCGCGAGTCCTGTGCCGCCCTGTGTGCGCCGGCCGAATGGTCCTGCGGCCAGGGCGGTGGCGGACCACAGTGTAGAAGCATGGCGTCGGCAGCCTTCCCGCGCGCCGGCCCGGGCGCCGAAAGTGCGGGTATCTGCCTAGGCGTCGGCCGTGCAACGCCCTTCAAGGGCGTACAAAAACTGTATACACTTTGCGAATGCAGGGCAGGGCCGCGAGTGCTGTCGCGCGCCGCGCTCCGTGCATTGACCAACCAATGACAACCGGGCGGGCCAGCTCCCGCCGCACAGGAGATTTCCATGGGCCTGAGCACCCACGTCCTCGACACCATGAACGGCTGCCCCGCAGCCGGCATGGCTGTCGCGCTGTATTCCACCGATGGCGACCAGGCCACGCTGATCAAGAGCCTGGTGCTCAACCACGACGGCCGCACCGATGCGCCGCTGTTCGACAACAACAGCCTCAGGACCGGCACCTACCGCCTGACCTTCGACGTGGCGGCCTACTTCAAGGCCCGTGGCGTGCAACTGCCCGAGCCCAACTTCCTCAACAAGGTGAGCCTGGACTTCGGCGTGGCCCATGCCGACCAGCACTACCACGTGCCCCTGCTGGTCAGCCCCTGGAGCTATTCCACGTACCGGGGCTCCTGAGCCCTGGACTTCAAGCGCAGGCTGTCGGGGGATGGCCTGGAGTGAAACCTGAAACGACGAACGGCCCGCATTGCGGGCCGTTGCTTTTGGGGCTCCAGCAAGCGTGCGGGCTACTTGCCCTTGGCGTGCCCCATGGCCACGACCAGGGCCGTGATGAAGAAGAAGGCCTGCAGCTCCAGCGCCCAGCCTCCCGAGCTGTGCAGCTGCATCACCTGGCCCGTGTGCACCAGCGCAAAGGCCACGACCATGTTGATCGCAATCACCAGCGCCGCAGGCACCACCCACAGGCCGACCAGCAGCAGCAGCGGCGCCACCACCTCACCCAGATAGACCGCATAGGCCAGCCAGCCCGGTGCGCCCGTGGACTCCACCATGCGCTCGATGCTGCCTATGCCGTAGCGCAGCTTGGCCCAGCCGTGAAAAAGCAACAGGACCGCGAGCGTGACGCGCAGCAGCACCATGGCTGCCTGGGGATGGTGAAAGTGGCTCCAGAACTTCATGAACTCCCTCGGTGTGGATAGGCCCGGTGGGCCGGGTGTTGCTGTGCGTGCATTCTGGCATCAGCGCGCTTTCGGTGTCGGCTGTGGCAGCCCGGCACGGGATTTTCAGACATTTCCTGCGGGCCTGTAGTCCTATGGCGCAACTTGTGACATGTCTCATCACAAGTACCGCAAAGCCGCCTAGCATCATCCCCAGCCTGTCTCGGAAACGGTTTGCGAGCACTGGAAGGGGTGCCCGGGACCGGGAGGCAAGGTGATCAATCCAATGAACCGATGGGGTCTCCCCAAAACGTCCAATCAAGAAAGGCAGGTTTTCCCATGCGTCAGTTTTCTTTGCGTACCGTCGTGATGGCCACTGCACTGGCGGCCGGCAGCATTGCCATGGTCGGCTGCACCACCACCAAGCCGGAAACCCAGTCCGCGCCGCGCGCTGATGCCACCACCGTCAATGCGCGCGCCAACGCCGCGCTGGAGCGGCTGTACCAGACGGCGCCAGGCTCCAAGGAAATGGTGGCCCGCTCCAAGGGCGTGCTGATCTTCCCCTCGGTGATCGGCGGCAGCTTCGTCATCGGTGTCGAGCATGGCCGCGGCGTGCTGCGCGTCGGCGGCCAGAACAAGGGCTACTACAGCACGACCGGCGCCTCGGTGGGCTGGCAGGCCGGTGGCCAGTCCAAGGCTGTGATCTATGTGTTCAACACCCAGGAAGCGCTCGACAAGTTCCTGGCCAGCGAGGGCTGGTCCGTGGGCGCCGATGCCACGGTGGCCGCAGGCAAGGTGGGCGCCAATGGCAGCGTGGACACCACGACCGCCCAGGGCCCCGTGACCAGCTATGTGCTCACCAATGCGGGCCTGGAAGCCGGTGTGTCGCTGCAGGGCTCGAAGATCACCAAGGTGGTCGAGTGATCCCGGCCCTGAGGGGCCTTTGAACGAAACCGGCCTGCGGGCCGGTTTTTCTTTGTGCGGTCGTCTCAGTCGGCGCCAGCGGCGCCGTCTTCATTGGCGCTGCCCGGCGCAGCGGGCGGGAGCACGGCCTGCTCTATGCGTTCGAGGCGCTTTTCGATGCGCTCCACGGCTTCGGCGCTCATCTTGATGTCGTAGATGCTCACGGGCTCCTCGCATTCCAGCGAAGGGTCCGTCGCGGCCGACAGGCGGCCGAGCAGAGGGGCCTCGAACGTGGTCTGCAGCCGGGCCACGACTTCGGCGTTCATGGAACGGCCGGTGCGCTTGGCTGCCTCCTCGACGAGGTCCTTGAGTTCCTGCGGCAGGCGCAGCTTGTACTGAGGATCGGTCTGTTTCATCGCCGGCAATCATGGACCGGAAAGGTATTGACTGCAAGGGACCTGAAAGGTATTGTTGCTTCGGGACCAGCACGGTCCCGCGCAAGGGGAGCCATGAAGACAGTCAACCCATCGGGCCGCAGTCACCAAAAATCCTCACCACAGCACCAGGAGGTGCTGGCGGTCGATGCGCTGTGCCACATGGGCGCGGCCCTGGGCGTGCTGGAGCTGCATGCAGAGCGCGCCGGCTCGGCCATGGTGTGTGCCGCGCGTGATTTGCTGCGCGGCTACCACGCCAGCGCTGACCAGGCGGTGGCCAGCCTGCAGGCCGGCGACCGTGCGGCAGGCGTGCTGCCGCAGTTGTCGCAGGACCTGGGCTATGCCATCGAGGTCATCGACCGCGTGAACGACGATGCACCGGACGACCTGGTGCTCTATGCCGTGACCTGCCTGCTCAGAAGCGCCAGGAGCTTTGCCGACGGCCGGCCGCGTGAATCTGCCTGAACCGTGCTGAGGCTCAGAGCTGGCCTTCGGTCAGCGTGTCGAGCTGGAAGCGGCCGGACTTGTCCCAGAGCCAGGTATCGGTATAGGTGATGCGGGCGGCGCCGGCCGGGGCGGGGAAGGGCGCGGCGGCGCGCACCAGGCGCTCGATCTCGCTCACCACTTCGGGGGCATGGCTGGGCGCGCGCATCCAGTGCAGGCGCTGGACCTGGCCGTTGCGGTCGATCTGCACCTGCAGCACGCCGATCGCGTAGAGCATGGGCGGCAGCTGGCCCTTGTAGATGCGCTCGGCATTGCGCGCGTACAGATGGTTGGCCGCCACCTTGCGGTATTGCAGCTGTGCGCTGGAGGTGGCTTCGTCGGGGCGCGGGCCGGGGCCGGGTGGCGACTTGCAGGCCGTGACCAGGGAGGCAATGGCGGCCATCAGTCCCGCCCACAGCCAGGGACGGCCGGAACGTGGTTTTTGCACGGAACTGTGCTGAGAGGAATCGGGGGAATCGGGCATGATTGCGAGCGTATCCTGAAACGCTGCGGCACCGGCAGTCGGAGCGCAAAACTCAAGTGCCGCAGCGGAAAATCCCGCAACAAATTCCAACGAAGCCCGCAGGCGCCACGACGGGCTGTCAGGTGCGCCCATGTGGAGTGACACGTTCAAGAAAGTCGAGCAGGGCCTTGCGCAGGGGCCGCTGTGCTGGGTCGAGGTGATGGAGTCGCGCGGCTCGGTGCCGCGCGAGCGCGGCGCCTGGATGGCCGTGTTTGCCGACCGCGTGGCCGGCACCATTGGCGGCGGGCACCTGGAGTTCGACGCCATCGACCGCGCGCGCAGCCTGCTGCGCGACGCTGCCCTTCAGGCCGGATTGCCCGGACAGCCTGGGCAGGCCGGTCCCGCCCTTGCCGAGCACCAGCACCGCTATCCGCTGGGACCCAGCCTGGGCCAGTGCTGCGGCGGCGTGGTGATGCTGAGGTTCGTGCTGGTGCCCCAGGGCCGCATGGACATGCTGCGCGAGCGGCTGCAGCCGCCGCGCGACTGCGTGGCCCTGTTCGGTGCAGGCCACGTCGGCCATGCGCTGGTGCGCCTGCTGTGCAATCTTCCCTACCGCGTGATGTGGGTGGACAGCCGCGATTCGGTCTTCCCCGAGGAGGAGCACGAGCTCGTGCAGTGTGAATACTCCGATCCCGTGCAGTCCGCCGTGGCCGACCTGCCCACCGGCTCCCAGGTGCTGATCATGAGCTTCAGCCATGCCGAGGACCTGGAGGTGGTCGCCCAATGCCTGAGCCGCCAGCGCCAGCACGGCGACCTGCCCTATGTGGGCCTGATCGGCAGCGCCACCAAATGGGCCACCTTCCGGCGCAGGCTGCGCGAGCGCGGCTTCAGCGATGCGGAGCTGGACCATGTGACCTGCCCCATCGGCGTGCCCGGCATCAAGGGCAAGGAGCCTGAGGTGATCGCGGTGGCCGTGGCGGCGCAGTTGCTGCAGCGGCGCAGCGCCGCGCCCGCGCAGAATCAGGGAAATCTCTAGTGAATTGATGTCGCGCAAGCCGGCTGGCTGTCGAAAAATTGCATACACTTTGTGTCTACGAAATGGTCGCAGCGGTGCACCGGCGGTATATCTACCGGGTGCGCGGCCTTTTTCTTCTGCTCAGAGCGCCCGCAGTGGTGAGCAGGTTGAACACCGGCGGCCCCCACGCTGCCAAGGTTGAGAGCTATGGAAAGCTACATTCTCGACTGGGCCAACCTGCTGTTGCGGTGGCTCCACGTCATTACGGCCATCGCCTGGGTCGGTTCCTCCTTCTATTTCGTCTTCCTCGACAGCAGCCTGACGCCGCCTGTCGATGACGACCTCAAGAAGCAGGGCGTCAGCGGCGAACTCTGGGCCGTGCACGGCGGTGGGTTCTACCACCCCGTCAAGTTCAATGTCTCCCCGCCCAAGCTGCCGGACCACCTGCACTGGTTCTACTGGGAAAGCTACACCACCTGGCTCAGCGGCTTTGCGCTGCTGACGGTGTCGTATCTGTGGAACGCCAAGATCTACCTCGTCAATCCGGCCGATCCCAACGCCATGGGCTCGGCTGCGGCCATTGCCTCGGCCCTGGCCTTCCTGGTCGTGTTCTGGCTGCTGTACGACGGCATCTGCCGCGTCTTCGGCCAGAAGAAGAACGGCGACGCCACGGTGGGCGCCATGGTGCTGGTGCTGGTGTGCATTGCGGCCTTCCTGGCCTGCCACATCTTCCCGGGCCAGGCCGCCTTCCTGCTGATGGGCGCCATGCTGGCGACCTCGATGAGCGCCAACGTGTTCTTCTGGATCATCCCCGGCCAGCGCACGGTGGTGAAGGCCCTGAAGGAAGGCCAGCCCGTGGACCCCATCCACGGCAAGCGCGGCAAGCAGCGCAGCGTGCACAACACGTACTTCACGCTGCCGGTACTGTTCGCCATGCTGTCCAACCACTACGGCTGGCTGTACAGCCATGAGCTGAACTGGCTGGTGCTGATCCTGATGATGTTCGCGGGCGCTGCCATCCGCCAGTTCTTCGTGATGCGCCACGGCTTCAAGCTGGGCCGCAATGCCCATCCCTGGCCCTACGCCCTGGTCGGCGTGCTGGTGCTGATCGGCACGGCCGTCTGGCTCAAGCCTGCACCGGCGCCTGCCGCCGCCCCTGTGTCTGCGCCTGCCGCAGCCCCTGCAGCGGCTCCCGCCGCCGTGCAGGCGCCTGCTGGTGCCGAGCCCGCTGCGACGGCGGCGCCCGGTGCCGAAGCTGCTGCACCCGTTGCGGCCGCTGCTCCCGCCGCCGACGGCGCCGTGGGCTACGCCCAGATGGCGCCCTTCTTCCAGCAGCATTGCGTGGTCTGCCACGGTGCCGCCCTGCAGCAAAAGAATGTGCGCCTGGACTCGCCCGAGCAGGTCAAGGCCCACGCCCAGCAGATCTACCAGCAGGTGGTGCAACTGCGCAAGATGCCCTTTGGCAATCCGGGTGCCCTGAACGATGACGAGCGCAGCATGGTCAAGCGCTGGTACGAGTCTGGTGCATCGGTGAACTGATCGCTGGGCCGCGCCCAAACGCTGTCAGCGTCTGGCGGCCAGCCACCAGCCCGCAGCCTCGCAAGAGCCTGCGGGCTTTCTGTTTCAGGCAGGCCAGGCTGCTGCGGTGCCATGCAGTGCCGGGCGCCGCGCTTCATCGTGCGGCGTGTGCAGCGCGATGGCGCCGCGCCCCGGCAGGCTTTGCGCCTTGGCCTGCTGCTTGGCCAGGGCCGCGAGGTTGGCGATGTCCTCGGGTGCCAGCACGCTGCCCGGCGCGACGCGCACCACGCCGATGGACAGCGTGGTGCAGGCAAAGAATCGCCGGATGCCGTGGCGGTCCTCGGCCCAGATGCCTCCGGCCTCGCGCGCCTGGTCGTCGAACAGCTGGCGCGCCTCGCCTGCGAAGGCGCCCACAATGCCTTCGCAGCGCCGCTGCCAGTCCTCGCTTTGCAGCAGCAGCATGAAGTCGTCCCCGCCCACATGGCCCACGAAGTCGCGCCGCGCATCGCAGTGCGCCACGGCCAGCCGCGCCACCAGGCGGATCATCTGGTCGCCGCGCCAGTAGCCGTAGTGGTCGTTGAAGGGCTTGAAGTGGTTGAGGTCGGCGTAGCAGGCCACGAAGCCGGCGCCGCTGTCCAGCAGTCGCTGCATGTGCAGGCTGATGGGGATGTTGCCGGGCAGGAAGGTCAGCGGGTTGGCATGGCGCGCGGCCTCGATGCGGGCCTCGGTCACGCGGCGCACCAGCTGCTCGCCCGTGCCCAGGCCCACATAGCGGCCGTTGTCGGTGACGATGAAGCCGTCGCTCAGGTAGCGCTGGTCCTGCGAGGTCAGGATGCCCACGAGCTGGTCCACATCGCAATCGAGCTCCACGATGCGCGGCTGCACGTTGGCAAAGGCCAGGCAGGGCTTGCGCCCGTGCACTTCGCGGAAGTACAGCGTGGCGTAGTGGTTCATGAACTGCTGGCGGTTGATGAGCGCCAGCGGCCGGCCGGCCTCCACGACGGCAATGGCATGCAGCTGCTGGCCGGCCTGGAACAGCTCGGCCACCTCGTCGTTGCTGGCCGCGGGCACCACACAGGGCGCCTGCATCACCATCAGATTGCGCAACACCCCCGGGCGCGCGCTGTGGCCCTGGTGGGGCAGCACGGCCACGCGCGGGTCCTGGGCCACGCTGCGCGCCTGCGTGCTGATCTGGGGCTGGGCGGTTTCGGCAGGGCGGCCCAGCAGCCAGCCCTGGCCATACGGAATGCCCAGGTCGCGCAGGGTGCGCAGCTCGTCCTCGGTCTCTATGCCTTCGGCGATCAGCGTGGTGCCGAAGACCTCCGCAATGCCCTTGATGGCCTGCAGCAGCTGCAGCGTGGCCGGGCGCTGCTCGATCTGGTGGATGAAGTATTTGTCGATCTTGACGAAGTCGGGCTTGGCCTCGGACCACAGGCGCAGGCTGGAGCGGCCGTCGCCAAAGTCATCCAGCGCCAGGCGCGCGCCCGTGGCATGCACGGCCTTCACGGCGGCGCAGACGGCGGGCATGTCGGTCACATGGTCGTGTTCGGTGATCTCCACCACCAGGGAGCGGGCTTGCACGCCGAAGCTGCGCACCGTGTCCCCGACCATGCCGGGGCCGCAGACCCCCACGGCCTGCACCAGCGCCTGGGCGCTGAGGTTGACGAACAGCCGGCCCGGCGCACTCTGCCGGCCCCAGTCCTGCAGTGCCACGCAGACCGCCAGCAGCTCGAATTCCCGAAGAATGCCCTCGGCCGCCGCCCCCTTGAGCAGGGCGTCGGGCGTGTGCAGCGGCGTTCCATGGGGGCCGCGGATCAGCGCCTCGTGCGCGTAGATGCTGGCGCTGCGCAGATCGGCCAGCGGCTGGAAGACGCAGTACAGGCCGCCCGCACGCATGAGCTGCGCCACGGGGCCTGCGCCGGACCGCACGGCGGCGGAGAGCACGGCCGCGGCAGCGGGCAGGCTGGCGAGCATCTGGGGATCGATCATGGGCTCAACTTTTCAGTTGGATACATTACGTTTCACTGATGACATTCTTGTGACAAGTATGCCGCCTGCGGACCGGTGTGCTGGCGGCGGATTGACATGGCTCAAAACGCGGCGGGAGCAAAGCCGGCAAAGTTGCATGCATGTTCGCCCTGTCTTCCTTGCAAGCTTTCGCCTTCGCGCCGGGTTCCGCCCAGGTGTTGGCCGCGGGTACCTGGCTCAGGCTGCGTCGGCAGTCGCCGGATACGGTGATGTATCTGGAGCGCGGTCGCGTGCTCCTGGGCATAGGCCAGGGTGGGCAGATGCGCCACCAGCTCGGTGTCGTGGAGGGGCCAGCCTGGCTGGATGCGGCCTTTGTGCTGCAGCGGCGCGGCAGCAGCCTGGACATGCTGGCCGACAGCGATGTCCGCGTGCAGCAACTTCCCCAGGCCGACTTCCTGAAGGCCGTCTCGCAGCTGCCTTCGCCCGCCCAGCAACTGCTGCAGGACATGGCCCAGGCCTACTGCGCGCAGACCGAGCTGGCGGTGAGCCGTCTGTCCAAGGACGCCGAGGCGCGCTGCGCCCAGTGGCTGCTGCGCCATGCCATGCCGCACGAAGCTGGCGGCCTGCGCGTGACGCTGCACCTGCGCAAGCGGCTGATCGCCGCCCAGCTCGGCATTGCGCCCGAGACCTTCTCGCGCGTGCTGCGCCAGTTGCGTGAGCACGGGCTCATCGCGGGCCGGGGCAATGTCATCGATCTGCCCAAGCCGGCGGCCCTCGAAGTGCTCGCAGTAGGCTGATTCCCACGCCGCTGACGGGTGCCGGCCTGCAAGCGCCGGTCCTTGCGGGGCGGGGTATCCACTGGTTCGCGGGTTCCACCCAGTGGGACGGCTTTCGGGCCTGCATATATTGATGGCGTCATGTCACTGGACGCCCGCCGATCTCCCTTTTTCCAGGCACTGCTGGCATCCCAGGATGCTCCGCAGCTGCCGGATTCACCCTCGCGGCCGCGCGCGGCCACAGGCTGGGGCGCCATGCGCTGCACGGTGCTGGCGCTGGCCGCTGCGGCCGTGCTGCTGGCGGGCCTTGGCAGTGCCTGGTGGGTCTCGCACAACATGCGCCAGCAGACACTGGAGCGCGCCATGGCCCGGCAGGCCGACGAGGTCGATACCGTGGCGCGCATGCTGGCCGCGCGGCTGGAGCAGCAGCAGCGCCTGCTGTGGGTGCTGGCCCAGGGCATAGCCGACCAGGGCAGCGACCCGAGCCGGCTGATGGGCGAGATGCTGCGCGGAGACGCATCCGTGCGGCTGTTCGACACCCTGCAACTGGCCGACGCGCGTGGCCAGTTGCAGCTCAGCCTGCGCGGCGGCCGTTCAGAGCCCCTGGTCGATCTGGACGAAGGCGTGCGCGACGTGATGCGGCGCAGTCTGGCCGATGGCCGGCCCGTGGTCTCCACCATGGTGCGCAAGGGGGCTGATCCCGGAATGATGGAGTTGCTGTACGCCGTGCCGCTGCGCACCGGCAACGGCACGGTCAGCGGCGTGCTGTCGGCCGGCGTGCGCATGTCCGCCCAGGCCCTGCTGCCGCCCAGCATCGATCCCTCGCGCTCCGGCGGGCGCCTGCTGGTCATGCAGCGCGACGGGCAGATCCTGGCCCATTCCGACCCCTCGCGCTGGTCGGCGCGCGCCGAGGCCGAGCCCGGCCTGGGCGCGGACTGGCTGCAGGACCCCGCGGCCGGCGCAGTGCAGGTGGGCCCCGACACCCAGCGGCGCGCGGGCTACCTAGTGACGACGGCAGGCATGCCGCTGCCGCAGTGGCTGGTGGTCAGGATCACCCCCGAGGAAGCCATCGCACCCAGCCTGGCGCCGCGCGTGCTGTGGTGGCTGCTGGCCGCCGTGGCCGGTGTCGCTGGCCTGCTGGTCCTGCTGCTGATCCTGGTCACCGAACCCATGGCGGCCCTGCACCGCACTGCACGCCAATGGCTGGCGAGCCAGGGAAGGCTGATGGCCGAGGAGCCCGATCCCGCGCCCGAACCCGAGCCGGGCCATGCCGAGGAAGGCGGCTGGCGCATGCCCTGGACCCATGCCTGGGGCGAAGCCTCCACGCTGTGGCAGGCCCTGCATCGCCTGGGGCAGCTGGGGCAGGAGCAGGGGCACGAGGTCGGCCGGTTGCAATTGCAGCTGCAGACGCTGATGGACTACGCGCCCGTGGGCCTGGTGGTCACGCGGTCGGCGCATCTGGAGCTGGTGGGCCTGCAGGCCGCGCGCATGCTCGGCTACCCGCCGCGCGAGCTGCAGGGGCAGGCGATACGCCAGCTGTGCGCCTCCGACGCGGCGCACATCCAATTGCTGGAGCGCGTGCGCAAGGACCTGGACATGTACGGCCAGTTCGACAGCGAGCAGTGCTTTGTCCGCAAGGACGGCCGCCCCATCTGGGTGCGCCTGCACGGCCAGAGCCTGCAGCGCCTGCAGCGCGGCCTGGAGCCGCGCGCCGTGGTGCCGGCAGACCCCACCCTGGTCTGGGTGGTCGAGGACGTGACCATGCAGCGACTGGTGCGCGAGCAGCCGGGCTGGAAGGCCATGCACGATCCGCTGACCCTGCTGCCCAACCGCGAGGCCTTTGCCATGCGCCTGCATGAATGGCTGCAGGAATGCAGTGCCGCCCAGCGCCTGCCGGCCGAGGCGCTGCAGCAGGGTGAATCCGCCTTGCAGCAGAGCGACAACACCGCCGTCGCCACGATCGAGGAGGCGCAAGAGGCGCAAGAGGCGGAGGAGGAGACCGTCGGCCTGCAGCAGCATGGCGTGATCCTGTTCCTGGACCTGGACCACTTTGCCCACGTCAACCAGCAGGGCGGCCATGCGGCCGGCGACGAGGTGCTGTGCCACATGGCCCGGCTGATCGACAGCGTGGTCCGGCCGCTGGGCTGGGTGGCGCGCCTGGGCGGTGATGAATTCGCCGTGCTGCTGGCGGGCACCTCGGCGGAGCAGGGCATGCTGCTGGCGCAAAGCCTGTGCATGGCCGTGCAGGACTGGGAAGGCGCGCACGAGGGCCAGCGCTACCTGATGGGCGCCAGCGTCGGCATGGTGGTGCTCGATGCCCGCCAGCACACGGTCAGCAGCGCGCTGCGCTCGGCCGACATGGCCTGCTATGCGGCCAAGCGCAAGGGCCGTAACCGCGTCGAGGTGCTGGAGGCCGCCTGAGCGCCGGGGCCGTGCCTCACTCGAAGGATTCGCTGAAGCGCCGCAGTCCTTCGGGTTCGATCAGTGTCAATGCGCCATAGGAGACGCGGACCGCTCCGATGTCCTCCAGCTCGCCCAGGGTGCGATTGACGATCTGGCGCGACACGCCGGCCAGGCTGGCCAACTCCTCCTGCGACATGCCCAGGTGCCGGTTGCCGTTGTCTGGATACAGCCTCGAGTCGGTCAGCTCCGAGATGCAGTGCGCCACATGGCGGCTGGAATGGTGCAGCCGCGCATGCTCGCAGCGGCCGATGAACTGGCCCAGGCGCGCATTGAGCTGGTCCAGCAGGAAACGGTTGAAGCCGAGGCTGCGCTCCAGCAGCCAGTGAAAGGTGCTGGCCGGCATCAGCGCCACCAGCGTATCCTCGATCGCCGTCGCGTCGAACGGCCAGCATTCGTGCTTGAGCAGTGTGCCCTCGCCGAACCAGCAACCCGGGGTAAAGGTGGCCAGCGTGGTGCTGCGCCCGGTAGGCGACAGCGCATGGATCTTGACCGCTCCCTGGACGACACCGGCCCAGTGGCCGGCCCGGTGCGTCTTGTGGCAAAGCGGGGTGCCGGCCGGTATGTGCCGCAACAGCACCTCCCGCCGCAACCTGAGCAGGTGGGCCCTGCTCAGGTGGGGCGCAAAGGGCGCGGACTTGAGGACGGCGTTGATCGTGGGCGGCTGCATGGTGCTTGATGCAAATCTTCAATGAAAGTCTGCTGCTTCATTGCATGAATTGGCACGCTGCAAACCCTGATCACCGGCCCCGGACGCCTGCGGGACTTCGCGCAGGGTGCAACTCAATCGTTGCGCGAGACCGGCGCAGGCCCGGCCTTGGTGCCCGCCGGGCCGGCACTGAAATCGGTCAGGAAGGCCGCCTCCTGGCTCTGGCCCGTTCCGGCCTGGCTCCAGTCGCACACTCCCGCCGCAAACACTGCGGCAAGGCGCTTTTGCTGGGCCGGGCTGAAGGTGATGCCGGCGTACTCCGGGCTGGAGAACGAAAGGGGCTTGAGCTGGCACTGGTAGATGTCCTCCGCGAGCGGACCTCCGGCCACCTGGCGTGGCGACAGGGTCGGCTTGAGGGGACAGGCTGGGTCGTCCAGGGCCAGGACTTTGTCGAGATCCGAAGGGGCGGCTCCCGTTGCGGCGATGCATCCATCCCTGACATCCGAAGGCCTGTTGCGCACCACTTTCTGTGCCAGCGCAGCGCCGGTGGTGTCGCGCTCCACGGCGGTCAGCCAGCGGTCCATCATGACAAAGGCCTCGCGTCGCATGGCCGGGGCGATCAGCAGCGGGGCCATACCCTTGCTGGCACGGATCACATGGTTGTCATGGTGGCCGTTGGCGGCATCCAGCCGCGCGCGTTGCTGCAGGCTGCGCCAGGTCATGTGGATGTCGCTGCCGCCCTCGGGCCGCAGGTCAATGATGGCCACCTGGGACAGGTTCCTGCCGTTGCTGGTGAGGCCACTGCTGTAGAGCCTGGGCAGCAGGCTGGCCACGGCCCGCTCGCGGGCTGCCGGCCGGGACGCAGTGCCGCCGGTCCAGTCCATGTCGTTGGTGTAGCTGCCGATGCCTTCGTTGAGCTGCACGAAAGCCTCCGCGTCGATGGCGCCCGACTGCAGCGCCTTGAGTCCGTACTGCAGGCCCGTGTTGTCATACGGCAGCTGCGGCTTGGTGTGGCCGTCGGTGTCCTTGAACGTCCCGAACACCGGGACCAGCATGTCGTGGATCGAGCAGCGCACGCCCTGGCCGCGTGTGCGCGGGTCGTAGACGATGGAGGCGGGAAAGCCCACGCCGCAGTTGTCGGGCAGCCGGGGGTTCTGCGGGGCGATGAAGCTCCCTACCCATTTGTCGCAGTAGCTGGCCGGATGGCCATTGATGGCGGCCTTCGCGGTGTCGCTCAATGCCTGTCCTGCGGCCGTCCTGTAGTAGCTGGACAGCAGGCCGCAGTCGCGTGTTTCCATCCAGGTGGACACAGCATCGGGATAGCTCAGCCCCGTCTGTATGCCCTGCAGCAGACCCGGCATGGCGGAGGCGATCACTGTCTGCATCATGGAGCCACCCGAGTCGCCGTCGCCCATGGTGTAGCGCACTTCGCCGTAGTTCTCGATCAGATGCTCCTTGATGCGCATCATGTTCTCGGCGGCCAGCAACTCGTTGTTGTTGTGCAGGTGGTTGGTCAGCATGGCTTTCACGACCATGTGTCCTGCCGCGAGCGCGTTGGGGTCGAACGGCAGGCTGCCGCTGAACTGGTCGAGGAGGTTGACCGCCGGCTCCTGGAAGCGATTGCCGGAAGCGGCTGCGCCGAATCGCCACAGCACCTTGCCGTTCCATCCCTTTTGCGGCTCCCAGGGCGTCCAGGCCTGCGCGGGGTCATGGTAGGCCAGGATCTGGAAGGTGCCGCGGCCCATGACGCCAGTTTCCATGCGCAGCAGGTGCTTGACCGTATCTCCGCGGTCGTTGGTGAAGTCGGCGATCTCGCTGTCGGCCGGGCGCTGCGATGGGTCGTAGGCCACATGGCAGGGCATGGCGCCTGCCGGACCCATCGTGCAGGCACTGCCTTGCCTGGCCTTGGGCATGTAGTAGTAGGTGTACTGGGTCCTGGTATTGCACTGGACATCCACCGGATCGGTATCGAGACCGCTGACGCGCGTGGTCACGGTCGCCGAAAGTGCCGTGCCGGGCACGGAAACGGTGGCTTGCGCGCCATTGCGCGTGGCGCAGATCCACGGCGCGGTCTGCGGCCCGGCGAAGATGGGATCGCCCCGGCCATGGTTGGTGATGTCCAGCCGTGCCCTCGCGCTGCCGGCCGCCGTGGCGGTGAGGGTGTTGGCGCCCACCTTCAATCCCTCGACCCGGCCCAGAATCCGGCCACTGGCGCGCTGGGCGAACCGGGCGGTGACATCCGTGCCATTGAGCGCCACCTTCAGTGCACCGGGCGGGCTGCCCTTGGGCAGCACAATTTCAATATAGGCATTGCCGTCGCTGATCATGTCGGCCCGGTTGGACAGGCTGCGTATCTCGATGACACCCAGGCCTGAGTCACCGCTGCCGCCGCAGGCGGTCAGCACACTGGCGAGCGTGGCTGCGGCCACCATGCCCGAAAAAGGGGTTGGCTGTTTCATCGTCTTGTCTCCTGCAATCCACTTCCTTTTGAAGCGATTTCATTGAATCACGCTAACAGTCTGCAAGTCTGTATAGGTTTGGACAATGGTTTGCCGGCGACTGGCTCGCATATTGCATGCGCTGCGTGCACAAGTGTTTAACCGCCCCTGCCCAGGGCATTCTTGGTGCTTGTATCTAGCTGGCGGGGGTCATGGCTGGGTTACGCTGCGGGCTCCCCATGACCTGCGGCGCGTCCCCGGCGCGACCGCTCTTTTTTTCGCTGATTGCTTCGCTACATGCGCGACCAGGCCCTGTTCGACAAGATTGATCTGCACCTGATACGGGTGCTGCACACGGTGCTGACCGAGCGCAGCGTCTCGCGTGCCGCATTGCGCCTGGGCATGCACCAGCCGGCGGTGTCCGCTGCGCTCAAGCGCCTGCGTGACCTGGCCGGCGATTCGCTGCTGGTGCGCTCGGGCGCGCACATGCAGCCCACCGAGGCCGGGCTGCGCATGGTGCAGCCGGCCGCCGACATCCTGCGCGCGGCCGAGGGTCTGTTCAGCGATGCGCGCCATTTCGATCCCCGCACCTCCACGCGCACCTTCCGCATCGCCGCCAGTGACTACCTGGACCCGCTGTTCCTGCCGCGCCTGGTGGCCCATCTCAAGACCGAGGCGCCCGGCTGCCCCGTGGACATCCTGGCCCTCAACGGCGACGCGCACTACGAGGTGCAGCTGGCCCAGGGCGATGTGGACGTGGTGATCGGCAACTGGCCCGAGCCGCCGCAGGGCCTGCACATGGCCAGCCTGTTCGAGGACGAGGTGGTCTGCCTGGTCAGCCCCCAGCACCCGGCCGTGCGCCGCGGCTGGGACGTGGCCCAGTGGCTGGAGGCCGAGCACATCGCGCCCACGCCCACCTACCCGGGTGCGCGCGGCGTGATCGACGACCAGCTGTCCCGCATGGGCCTGCAGCGCCAGGTGGCGGCGCGCTGCGCGCATTTCAGCCTGATCCCCGACATCGTTGCCACCAGCTTGCTGGTGCTGACCACGGGGCGGCTGTTCTGCGAGCGCTTCAGCCAGCGCCTGCCCCTGGTGATCCTGCCCTGCCCGGTGGAGTTCGCGCCGCTGGTGTACTACCAGTTGTGGCACGCCCGCACGCACATGGGCGCCTCCACGCGCTGGCTGCGCGACGCCGTGCGGCATGTGGCCCTGATGTCCCGTGCCCGCTAGGCGATGGCGGCAGGAACCGCCTTTTTGGTGAACAAAGTGGTGGTCGATATGAGGGCCGCCGAGGCGGTTTCAAGGACTTGTGTTCCAGTTTGTTGCAGAAATTGAAAGACAATCCCAGCCATGAATCCCCCCGATACAGTCCCCCTGCCAGCCGCCGCACCGCCCCGGCTGCAGCTGACAGGCATCACCAAGCGCTATCCGGCGGTGGTGGCCAACAACGGTATTTCGCTGACCGTGGGCGCCGGCGAAGTGCATGCCATCCTGGGTGAGAACGGTGCCGGCAAGTCCACGCTGATGAAGATCATCTACGGCGCCGTCAAGCCTGACGAGGGCCGCATCGAGGTCGATGGCAAGCCGGTCCACATCCGCAACCCGCAGGAGGCGCGCCAGCTGGGCATCGCCATGGTGTTCCAGCATTTCAGCCTGTTCGACACGCTGTCCGTGGCCGAGAACGTCTGGCTGGGCCTGGACAAGAGCCTGCCGCTGGCCGAGGTGGTGAAGCGCATCGAGTCCACGGCGCATGACTACGGGCTGGAGGTCGATCCCCACCGCCCCGTGCACACGCTGAGCGTGGGCGAGATGCAGCGCGTGGAAATCATCCGCGCCCTGCTCACGCACCCGCGCGTGCTCATTCTTGACGAGCCCACCTCGGTGCTCACGCCGCAGGCGGTGGAGAAGCTCTTCGTCGTGCTGCGCCGCCTGGCGTCCGAGGGCTGCTCCATCCTCTACATCAGCCACAAGCTGCACGAGATCCGTTCGCTGTGCACGGCCTGTACCGTGCTGCGCGGCGGGCAGGTGACCGGCGTGTGCAACCCGGCCGTGGAGAGCAATGCCTCGCTGTCGCGGCTGATGATCGGCTCGGAGCCGCCCGAGCTCACGCACCGCGAATCCCAGGTCGGCGCCAGCGTGCTGCGCGTGCAGGGCCTGGCGCTGGCGCGCTCGGAGCCCTTCGGCGTGGACCTGCATGGCATCCAGCTCGATGTGCGCGCGGGCGAAGTCGTGGGCATCGCCGGTGTCTCGGGCAATGGCCAGAAGGAATTGCTGTACGCCCTGTCCGGCGAGGACACGCGCGCAGCGCCCGAAATGGTGCAGATTGCCGGCCGGGAGGCGGGGCGCCTGGGCCCCGGCCGGCGCCGTGCGCTGGGCCTGCACTTCGTGCCGGAGGAGCGTCTTGGCCGCGGTGCCGTGCCCAGCATGGGCCTGGCGCACAACCTGCTGCTGACGCGCAAGACCGCGCTGGGCGCGGGCGGCTGGATCCGCATGGGCCAGTTGCAGGAGCAGGCGCGCGCCATCATCGCGCGCTTCAACGTCAAGGCCGGTGGCCCCAACGCGGCGGCGCAGTCGCTGTCGGGCGGCAACCTGCAGAAATTCATCGTGGGCCGCGAGATCGATGCCAGGCCCAAGCTGCTCATCATCTCCCAGCCTACCTGGGGGGTGGACGTGGGGGCGGCCGCGCAGATCCGCGGCGCCATCCTGCAATTGCGTGACGAAGGCTGCGCCGTGCTGGTGCTCAGCGAGGAGTTGGACGAATTGTTCGAAATATGTGACCGCCTGCATGTGGTGGCCAAGGGCCGGCTGTCGCCCTCGGTGGCGCGGGCCGATGCCACCGTGCAGCAGATCGGCGAGTGGATGAGCGGCCTGTGGGACGGTGCTGCCGCCCCTAACGCCGCCCAGAATGCCGCCAGGGGAGGCGCCCATGTTCAAGCTTGAGCAACGCCCCCAGGCCTCGAAGCTGTGGACCTACGGTTCGCCCGTGCTGGCGCTGGCCATCACCGTGCTGATCGGCGTGTGCCTGTTCGTGATGCTGGGCAAGGACCCGGTGCGCGGCCTGCAGGCCTTCTTCTGGGACCCCGTCAAGTCCACCTATGCGCTGGGCGAGCTGGCCGTCAAGGCCACGCCGCTGCTGCTGATCGCGCTGGGACTGGCCGTGTGCTTTCGCTCCAATGTCTGGAACATCGGTGCCGAAGGCCAGTTCGTGATCGGCGCCGTGGCCGCAGGCGGCGTGGCGCTGCTGGCGGACAAGACCACGGGCCCGTGGATCGTGCCCGCCATCCTGGTGGCCGGCATGCTGGGCGGCATGGTCTGGGCCGGCATCGTGGCCCTGCTGCGCGACCGCTTCAACGCCAATGAAATCCTGGTCAGCCTGATGCTGGTCTACGTGGCCACCCTGGTGCTGGGCTTTCTGGTCTACGGTCCGTGGAAGGACCCCATGGGCTACAACTTCCCGCAGACCAAGACCTTCGAGCGCGTCACGCAGATCCCCAAGCTCATGCAGGGCATGCGCACCAACATCGGGCTGCTGCTGGCGCTGGCTGCGGCAGCCATGCTGTGGGTCTTCCTGTTCCGCACCCGCGCCGGCTTTGCGCTGCAGGTCGGTGGCCTGGCCCCGGCTGCTGCGCGCTACGCGGGCTTTTCCTCGCGCCGCGCGCTGTGGACGGCGCTGCTGATCTCGGGCGCCGCCGCCGGCCTGGCCGGTGCGCTGGAAGTGGCCGGCCCGCTGGGCCAGCTCACGCCCTATGTCCCGGCCGGCTACGGCTTTGCCGCCATCATCGTGGCCTTCGTCGGCCGCCTGCATCCCGTGGGCATGATCTTTTCCGCGATTCTCATGAGCATGTTCTATATCGGGGGCGAACTCGCCCAGTCGCGCCTGGGCCTGCCCAAGGCGCTGACCGGCGTGTTCCAGGGCCTGCTGCTGTTCACGCTGCTGGCCTGCGACACGCTGGTGGCCTACCGCGTGCGCTGGGTGTCCCGCACGCCCGTGGTTCCGCCCGCAGCGGCGCCTGCCGTCAAGGAGGCCCGCTGATGGAATCCTATGCACTGCTGCTGGGCTCCACGCTCAGCGCCGGCACCGTGCTGGCGCTGGCCGCGCTGGGCCTGCTGATCAATGAAAAGGCCGGCATCGTCAACCTGGGTGCCGAGGGGATGATGTTGTGCGCCGCCATTGCGGGCTTTGCCGCCGTGGTCCACACGGGCAGCACCACCGTGGGCTTTCTGGCCGGCATGGGCGCGGGCGCGCTGCTGGCCGCCATCTTCGGCGTGCTGGTGATCTGGCTGAACACCAACCAGTACGCGACGGGGCTGGCCCTGTCGCTGTTCGGCACGGGCTTCTCGGCCTTCCTGGGCCTGGGCTATGTGCAGGCGCGCCTGCCCGAGCTGCCCAAGTTCGCCGTGCCCTGGCTGTCCGACCTGCCCGTGGTCGGCACGGCGCTGTTCCGCCTGCACCCGCTGGTCTATGGGGCCGTAGTCATTGCGGCGGCCCTGGTCTGGTTCCTCTACCGCACGCGGGCCGGCCTGGTGCTGCGCGCCGTGGGTGAGTCGCCCCAGTCGGCCCACGCGCTGGGCTACCCGGTGCGCCGCATCCGCCTGGCGGCCGTGGTGTTCGGCGGCGCCATGTGCGGGCTGGCCGGTGCCTACATCTCTACCGTCTACACGCCGCTGTGGGTGGAGGGCATGGTGTCGGGCCGGGGCTGGATCGCGCTGGCGCTGACCACCTTTGCCACCTGGCGCCCTGCGCGCGTGCTGCTGGGCGCCTACCTGTTCGGCGGCGTGACCATGCTGCAGTTCCACCTGCAGGCCACGGGCGTGCAGGTGGCCAGCCAGCTGCTGTCCATGCTGCCCTACCTGGCGACCATCGTCGTGCTGGTGCTGATCTCGCGCAATCCGGCCTGGATCCGTGCCAACATGCCGGCCTCGCTGGGCAAGCCCTTCTACCCGGGCTCCTGACGCTTTCATTTTTTCTCTCCCTCCAGAACCACAAAAGGACAAACGCATGCCCGCTTTGCGCGAACGCACCCTGAAACCTGGCCTGAAAAGCACGCTTGTGAAGATGATCGGCCTGTCGGCCATCTCGGTGGCGGCCCTGACCGCCTGCGGCAAGAAGGAAGAGGCCGCAGCGCCCGCTCCCGCTGCCGCGCCTGCCGCCCAGGCGCCGGCCGAGAAGCTCAAGATCGGCTTCATGTACGTCAGCCCCATCGGCGATGGCGGCTGGACCTTCCAGCACGAGCTGGGCCGCAAGGCCATCCAGGAGAAGTTCGGCGACAAGGTGGAAACCTCCTTTGTCGAAAGCGTGCCCGAGAGCGCCGATGCCGAGCGCGTGATGCGCGACATGGCCGGCCAGGGCAACAAGCTGATCTTCGCGACCAGCTTCGGCTACCAGGAGTTCGTGCAGAAGGTCGCGGCCGACCTCAAGGACGTGAAGTTCGAGCACGCCACCGGCTACAAGAACGCCGACAACGTGGCCACCTACGACACCAAGACCTTCGAGGGCGCGTACCTTGCCGGCATCGTGGCCGGCGGCATGACCAAGACCAAGACCGTCGGCGTCGTGGCCTCGGTGCCGATTCCTGAAGTGGTGCGCAACATCAACAGCTTCGTGCTGGGCGCGCAAAGCGTCGATCCCTCGATCAAGGCCAAGGTGGTCTGGGTGAACGAATGGTTCGCCCCGCCCAAGGAGTCCGAGGCTGCCACTTCGCTGATCAACGGCGGCGTGGACGTGCTCTACCAGAACACCAACTCCCCGGCCGTGCTCAAGACGGCCGAGGAACGCGGTGCGCGCGCCTTCGGCAAGGACGGCGACATGAGCGCCTTCGCGCCCAAGGCCCACCTGGGCTCGGCCGTGATCGACTGGACGCCTTACTACAGCAAGGTCACCCAGGACACGCTGGACGGCAAGTGGCAGGGCGGCTCGTTCTGGTGGGGCGTGAAGGAAGGCGCCATCGACCTCGTGAAGATCGCCGACGACGTGCCCCAGGACATCAAGGACAAGGTCGCCAAGGCACGCGACGGCTTGAAGGACGGCAGCTTCGCCGTCTGGACCGGCCCCATCAAGGACAACACCGGCAAGGAAGTGCTGACGGCAGGCCAGGTCGGCGATCTGGGCTTCATGACCAGCATCAACTTCTTCGTCAACGGCGTCGAAGGCAAGGTGCCGGGCGCCAAGTAAGCCCAGGCGCCGCATGCGCGGCTGCTTGTCTAGTGCGGGGCAGCCCCGCCAGGGAAGCTGACGCGCATGCACAGTCCGGGGCCATCGTCCGCGTCATCGCAGACGATGGCCCCCCCATGCTGGCGCACCACGGCCGCCACGATGGCCAAGCCCAGCCCGCTGCCTGCCACCGCCTGGTCGGGCGCGCGGAAAAAGCGGTCGAAGACACGGCTGCGCCAGGCCGGCGCAATGCCCGGTCCCTCATCCATGACTTCGAGCACCGTTGCCTGCGTGGCCGCATCCCGGCGCGCGCGCACGCGCACCAGGCCGCCTGGCGGGCTGTACTTGATGGCGTTGTCCACCAGGTTGTCGATCAGGGATTCCATTGCCTGGCGTTCGGCCCACAGCGGCAGCGGGCCTTCGGCGTCCAGATCAAGTTCCACGCCTCGCTCGCGGGCCAGGCCCGCCAGACAACCCAGGCGCTGCTGCAGCAGCCTGTCGATCTCCAGCGATTGCATGCCCGGCGCGGAGGGGCTGGCGTCGGCCCGCATCAGTGCCAGCATCTGGTCCACCAGGCGGGACGCGCGTGCGCTGCAGCCGACCAGCGCATCCAGGCGTGCGCCCAGGCGGTCGGCCAGCCCTGCCGGCAAAGGCAGGTTGTTCAGGGTTTCCGCATGCACGCGGATGGCCGCCACGGGTGTGCGCAGTTCATGGGCAGCATCGGCGATGAAGCTGCGCTCCCTGGCCAGCCCGTCCCTGACACTCTGAAGCAGGCGGTTGACAGAGTGGGCCAGGGGCTTGAGCTCGCGGTGGCGCGGCTGAAAACCCAGCGGCGCAAGGTCGCCCATGCCACGGCGCGCGATTTCGGCACTGAGGCGCCGCCAGGGCCTGAGCGCAAGCCACACGGCGGCCCATGCCGGAAAAACCAGCAGCGGCGCGCTGATCAGCAGGGGCAGCACCAGCAGGCTGCTGGAGGCCAGCGTGAGCATGCCGCGCCCGGGCTCATTGGAGATGGCCAGCGTTACGCGCAACTGGCCCGAGGCCTCCGAGCGCGTCATGGCGCGCCAGCGTTCCCCTGCCGCCGTGACTGTCTCGATGCGATCCGTGACGGTCTGCACGATGGGGGCGGAAAGGCCGGGCGAGGCAAACAGCAGCTGCGGTCCGTGCCACACCATCATGTTCACGCGCCAGCGCGGCTGATCGGGCAACTGCCCTTCGGTTCTGCGGGCCAGATCGATGCGGGCGAGGGCTTCCTGCAGCGCGGCAGGGCGGTCCAGCAGGGGGCCGGCAACCGCCAGTACCGCGTCGTGGCGCAACGGGTCCAGCTCCGAGGCATCGCTCTGGAACTCCACCATCAGCAGCGCGCCGAGGGCGATCCACACCACGACCAGCACCACGGCCTGGGCAAGCACCAGGCGCCGGATCAGGCTGGGTTCGGCCCCGGCGCGCCAGGCGCGGCGCAGGCAGGCTGCCGCCTTCATCGCCGCCTGCCTTCATAGGGCTGGCGGTCCAGCACATAGCCGACGCCGCGCACCGTGCGCACATAGCCTTCGCCGATCTGCCGCCGCAGGCTGGAGATGTGCACCTCCAGGCTGTTGCTCGCATAGCGCCCGCTGCCCGGCAGCACCTCCTCTTCGAGCATGTGGCGGCTGAACACCTGGTCGGGGCGGCGGATCAGGGCGGCCAGCAGGGCGAATTCGCTGGGCGACAGATCGATCTCGCGGCCGAAGACGCTGACACGCCGGCTTCGTTCGTTCAGCACCAGTCCGCGCACGTCGAAGACCTGCTCTTCCGTGCCCAGGCTGCGGCGCCTGAGCGCGCGGATGCGCGACAGCAGTTCGGCCAGCGCAAAGGGCTTGACCACGTAGTCATCGGCTCCGCCGTCGAGCCCGCGCAGGCGGTCGTCCAGCCCGTCCCGGGCCGTGAGGATCAGGATGGGCAGGTCCTTGCGTTCACGCCGCACGCGTGCCAGCAGCGACAGTCCGTCGCCATCGGGAAGGCCCAGATCCAGCACCAGCAGGTCGCAGGCGCCCTGGTCCAGCAGGGGGCGGGCCTCGGCGATGCGGCGCACCCAGGTGACATCGAAGCGCTGGTCCTGCAGCGCCAGGCGCACCCCGTTGCCAAGGTCCAGATCGTCTTCAACCAGCAATAGCTTCATGGGGCAGGGCGCAGGGCCGGTGGGGGCAATGCCGGATTTTCCCAGACAGGGTCTTCAGGATTCCTTCAGGCGGCCGTCCGGTTTTCTTCAGGCCCGCCGCCGACAGTGCGGACCTCTTCATTCATTGCACGGAGGCGTTTCATGCACGTTCGAGTTCCCGCTCCCACCCAACCCCGCTGGCTGCTTGCCGCGGCCCTGTCATCCCTGCTGCTGGCGGCCTGCGGCGGCGGCGACTCCAAGATTCTGTCGGAGCGCAGCGGCCAGGTCGTGGTGGATGGCCGCACGTCCGGCGATCTGGAGGGCGTATGGCGCATCCTGGGAGAAGGCACGCTGATGGAGTTCAAGTCGAATTCCGTGGCGCGCTACCAGGAGGCCGGAGCCCTGTGCTACCCCCAGGCCGGCGCTGCAGGCGGCACGGTGGAGCAGTTCAAGGGATACAGCTACCGCACCACGGCCAATCTGCATGGCATCCGCGCCGAGCTGTTCGAGCTGCCGGGCTTTCCTGCCACCTACTCCCTGGAGCGCCTGGGCAGCGTGCCTTCGGCCTGCCGCAATGCGCCGGCGACCGACCCTTCCACCACCTTCAAGGCCCTGAGCGATGTGATTGCCCTGGACTACGCCTTTCTCAAGGAACGCAACATCGACTGGCCGCAGATCACCAGCCGCCTGGCGCCCCGGGCGGCGGCCGCCGCCAACGACGATGCCCTGCAGGCCGTGATGAGCGAGGCGCTGAAGGACTTCAACGACGTGCATACCGCCCTGATCCGCTCGCGCGACGGCGCGCTGAGCTATGCCTTCCTGGGGGGCAACAAGCCCACCACGAAGCGCCTGCGCCAGGCCTTCGAGGCGCAGACCGAGGTCAAGGACTTCCTGGTTTTCCAGGAGCTGTGGAAGGCGCGGGTCCGTGAGGACCTGGCATCCCGCCTGCAGGGTGGCAGCGGCCCCGTGCTGGGAGGAACCATGGTCTGGGGCCGGTTGCCGGGCAATGTGGGCTACATCGAGATCGGCAGCATGGGCGAGTTTTCCAGCCCCTTCGATGCGCACAAGGACATGGCCGCGGCGCGGGCAGAGATGGACCGCGCGCTGGCCGCGCTGGCGGACACGCGCGCGCTGATCGTCGATGTGTCGCTCAACACCCTGGGCGGACTCGACCAGGTCAGCGCCGAGATGGCGGGCAGTTTTACGCGGCAGCGCGTGCTGGGCTTCACCAAGCAGGCGCATCGCCCGCAGGGCCGCAGCGAACAAAGCTGGTATGTCGAGCCCAGGGGCAGCCAGACCTATGCCAGGCCCGTGCATGTGCTGACCAGCGATCTGACCGTCAGCGCCGCCGAGACCTTCACGCTGATGATGCGGGCGCTGCCCCAGGTGACCCAGGTGGGCCAGCCAACGGCAGGCTCACTGTCCAACTCCCTGGTCAAGCCCTTGCCGGGCAACTTCTTCGTGTCCCTGTCCAACGAGATCTACCGCGATGGTGCCGGCGTGGCCTTCGAGGTCACCGGCATTCCCCCGCGCATCGGCCTCGCGGTGTTCGATCCCGCCGATCCTGCCGCGCTGCAGACCGGGCACCGCCGTGCGGTGGAACGCCTGGTGGCGATGCTGGGCAGTTCCTGAGGGCTGGCGCCGTCCTGTTCATGCACCGATTCCGTGCGCACCCCGGAAAATGTCGTTTTCCAGGAGCACGCAGCCCATGAACAGGCCGGCTGGCGTCATTCTTGCTTTATTCTCTGGACCCATCGCGGCGGGCCTGCGCCCTGCAGACCTGCCTTCTTCCTGCCTGCCGCAGGACCACTTGAGGAAACTTCGATGACTGATCTTCACAAACGCTCCCTGATCAAGGTGGCAGCGCTGTCGGCCGTGGCCGCCGCCGCGCTGGCCGGCTGTGGCAAGAAGGAGGAGGCCGCGCCTGCGCCCGCTCCCGTTGCCGAGGCCCCTGCTGCCGCTGCAACCGAGCCTTTGAAGATCGCCTTCGCCTACGTGGGCCCCGTCGGTGACGGCGGCTACACCTTTGCCCACGACCAGGGCCGCCTGGCGCTGGAGAAGGAATTCGGCGACAAGATCAAGACCTCCTATGTGGAGAGCGTGCCCGAGGGCGCCGACGCCGAGCGCGTGCTGCGCGACATGGCCGCCAACGGCAACAAGCTGGTCTTCGGCACCACCTTCGGCTACATGGAGCCCATCCAGAAGATCGCTCCCGACTTCCCCGATGTGAAGTTCGAGCACGCCACCGGCTACAAGACCGCCGCCAACGTCAGCACCTACGACAGCCGCACCTACGAAGGCGCCTACCTGGCCGGCATCATCGCGGGCTCCATGACCAAGTCCAATGTGCTGGGCGTGGTCGGCTCCGTGCCGATTCCCGAAGTGCTGCGCAACATCAACAGCTTCACGCTGGGCGCGCAGTCCATGAACCCCAAGATCAAGACCAAGGTGGTCTGGGTCAACGAGTGGTTCGCACCCCCGAAGGAAACCGAGGCTGCGACTTCGCTGATCAACGGCGGCGCCGACATCCTGTTCCAGAACACCGACTCCGCCGCCGTGCTCAAGACGGCCGAGGAAAAGGGCAAGCGCGCCTTCGGCTGGGACTCCGACATGACGGCCTACGGCCCCAAAGCCCACCTGGGCTCGGCCATCATCAACTGGACGCCCTACTACACCAAGACCGTGCGCGAGATGCTGGACGGCAAGTGGAGCAGCCAGCAGACCTGGTGGGGCGTGAAGGAAGGCGCGATCGACATCGTCTCGCTGGCCGATGACGTGCCCGCCGAAGCCAAGGCGAAGATCGAAGAGGTCAAGAAGGGCCTGAAGGACGGCACCTTCCACATCTGGAAGGGCCCGATCGCAGGCCAGGACGGCAAGGAACTGCTGGCCGCCGACGCCGTGGCCGAGGACAAGTTCCTCACGGGCATCAACTTCTACGTCAAGGGCGTGGAAGGCAAGGTGCCGGGCCAGGACAGCAAGTAAGACAGACGCCAGGCCGCCCGGCGCAGGCCGGGCTGCCGGCTGCCGCCAGGGCCGCCTTCGGGCGGCCTTGGCGTTCATGCGCCGCACAGGTGCTGAACAGGTGCCGTACCTGTGCTGCGCATCGAGTGGGTTTATGCTCGCTCCCAGCCGCGGCCTGCCCGCCGCCGCGGCACAGACAGACAGCAAGAGATTCCCCCCATGATCGAAAACTCCCTATGGCATCCCGTGGCCCAGGCCCACGAAGTTGTCGATGCGCCGCTGGGCGTGCAACTGCTGGACCAGCCCCTGGTGCTGTGGCGCGATCCGCAAGGCCTGGTCCGCGTCTTCGTGGACCGCTGCCCGCACCGTGGCGCACGCCTGTCCATGGGCCGTGTCGAAAACGGCCACCTTGAATGCCCCTACCACGGCTGGCAGTTCGCCGACAGCGGCCAGTGCGTCAAGGTGCCGGCCCTGCCCAGCTTCACGCCCCCGCCCTCGCAATGCGTGAAGGCCTTCGAGGCACAGGAAGCCTACGGCCTGGTCTGGGTGCGGCTGGCCACGGGCGAGGAGCTCTCGGCGGCTCCGGCCCTGGCGGCCCTGGCGGCACTTCCAGCCTTTGAAGCCGAGGCGGACGCGCACCTGCGCAAGCTCAACTGCGGCCCCTACGACGTGGCCGCCAGCGCGCCGCGCATCATCGAGAACTTCCTGGACATGTCGCACTTCGGCTTTGTCCACGAAGGCTGGCTGGGCAGCCGCGATGCCACGGCCATCGAAGCCTATGCCGTGGAGACCACGGCCACGGGCGTGCTGGCCACGGGCTGCAAGGCCGTGCAGCCGCAGTCCAACCTGCACTCCACCAGCGCGGCCGAGGTCGAATACACCTACGAAGTCACGGCGCCCTATGCCGCCGTGCTGACCAAGCTGCCCGAGTCCGGCACCACCAAGGCAGGCTGGCGCGAGTCCATCGCCCTGTTCATCTGCCCCGTCACGCCCGAGACCAGCCGCGTCTGGTTCCGCCTTGCCGTGGCAGACTTCGATTCGCCCGACGCCCAGCTGCAGGAATTCCAGCACACCATCTTCTGCCAGGACCAGCCTGTGCTGGAGTCGCAGCAGCCCAAGTGCCTGCCGCTGGACCCGCGCGCCGAAATGCACTCTGCGGCCGACCGCATGTCGTCCGCCTACCGCCGCTACCTCCGGGCCAGCGGCATCACCTTCGGAGTCTGCTGATGCACACCGTAGCCGCCGTGGATGCCGCGCATCTGCCCCAATTGCTCAAGGCCATGCCCAAGGCCGAGTTGCACATGCACATCGAAGGCTCGCTGGAGCCCGAGCTGATCTTCGCGCTGGCCCAGCGCAACGGCGTGAAGCTGCCTTACGCCAGCGTGGAAGACCTGCGCCGCGCCTATGCCTTCACCGACCTGCAAAGCTTTCTGGACATCTACTACGCCGGCGCCAGCGTGCTGCTGTACGAGCAGGATTTCTACGACATGGGCCGCGCCTACCTGACGCGCGCCGCGCAGGACAACGTGGTCCATGCCGAGATCTTCTTCGACCCCCAGACCCACACCCAGCGCGGCGTGGGCATGGAGACCGTGATCAACGGCCTGTACCGCGCCTGCCGCGATGCGGAGATAGAGCAGGGCATCTCGTCGGCGCTGATCCTGAGCTTTCTGCGCCACCTCAGCGAAGAGGACGCCTTCGCCACGCTGGAGGCCGCGCTGCCGCTGCGCGACCGCTTCATCGGCGTGGGGCTGGACAGCAGCGAGGTCGGCAACCCACCCGAGAAGTTCGCCCGCGTGTTCGCGCGCTGCCGCGAGCTGGGCCTGCACCTGGTCGCGCATGCGGGCGAGGAGGGACCTCCCGCCTACATCTGGGGCGCGCTGGACGTGCTGCATTCCGAGCGCATAGACCACGGCGTGCAGGCCGCGCGCGACGAGGCCCTGATGCAGCGCCTGGTGCGCGACGGCGTGCCGTTGACCGTGTGCCCGCTGTCCAACCTCAAGCTGTGCGTGGTGTCCGACCTGGCCCAGCACAACCTGCCCCAGCTTTTGGAGGCAGGGCTCAAGGTCACGGTCAACTCCGATGATCCGGCCTATTTTGGCGGCTATGTGAACGAGAACTACCTGCAGCTGTTCGCCGCCACGGGCATGAACTCGCAGCAGGCCTGGCAACTGGCGGTCAACAGTTTTGACGCCAGCTTCGTCACGCCCCAGCAGCGCGCCCACTGGATGCGCCAGCTGGAGGCCGTGTTCGCCCGCTACGCCGCCCTGGCCTGAGTCCGTTCAGGCCAGCGCCTGCCTGAGGCGCTCGGCATAGTCCTGCAGCGCCTGCATGCCGGGCTCCTTGCGCGGCCAGCCCAGGCCCACGCCGTCGCCCTCGTGGCGCGGCAGCACATGCAGGTGGAAGTGGAAGACGGTCTGCCCGCCCGCCGCGCCATTGGCCTGGAACAGGCTGATGCCATCGGGGTCGAACGCTGCCTGCACGGCCTGCGCCACGCGCTGGGCCGTGCGCATCACGGCGCCGGCCTCGTCGGGCGTGAGGTCCAGCAGGGTCACGGCATGGCGCTTGCTGGCCACCAGCACATGGCCGGGATTGACCTGGCCGATGTCCATGAAGGCGATGGTCTGCTCGTCCTCGAACACCTTGGCGGACGGGATCTCGCCCGCCACGAGGCGGCAAAAAAGGCACTGCCCCGGGGGCGAGGTATCGACGAACATCGGCATGGTCTTGTGCTCCTTGGTGGTTGCTTGGGGTTGGAATTTGCCGACGATCTTAGAGCGTGTTATGCACTTTTAAGTACCCGCGTTGGTTCTGCGCGCTGGTGATCGCAAGGCGCAGTGCGCCGCCAAGGCTGGAGCCTTGGCAAGCGCTGCAACGCCGCGAGCGCCTGCGCGCAGAGCCAACCCATGGGGAAAGCCGGGAAATGGGCCCGGCCCTTCGTTGCAGCACACTTGCGGTATGGCAACCGCGGCGCGCGCTGCGCCTCGTTCCGGGCCCATTTCCCGGCTTTCGCGGGCACTTAAAAGTGCATAACACGCTCTAGTGGACGGTATCTGCCGTCCCTTATGGAGGCCATAAGCGCAGGCCCCGGCAGCCCTCGGGGCCGCTGCCTATAATCGCGCCCCGCACCGGCCGCTGCCCACGGCAGGTGCGTTTTCATTTCCGGGCCATGTAGAGGAACACCATGTACAAAAACCTCGCAGCCGCAGTCGCGGCCGCAAGTCTTGTATCCACGGCCTTGTCCCAAGGCCATCCCGCCCCTTCATCCCCCGCAGGTTCCGCGCCCCTCAAGGCCGCCTTCGTCTATCTGACGCCCGTGCTCGACGCCGGCTGGACGCGCCAGCACGACGAGGGCCGGCGCGCCTTGCAGGCGGCGCTGGGCCCGCGCGTGCAGACGCGTGCGGTGGACAGCGTGCCCGAGGGCCCCGACGCCGAGCGCGTGCTGCGCGACCTGGCCGCCTCCGGCAACCAGCTGATCTTCACCACCAGCTTCGGCTACACCGAGTCCGTGATGCGCGTGGCGCGCGACTTCCCGCAGGTGAAGTTCGAGTCGGTCACGGGCTTCAAGCGCGCCGACAACGTGGCCACCTCGAACGCTCGCTACTACGAGGGCCGCTATCTGTCGGGCATTGCCGCAGGCCGTGCCAGCAAGACGGGCGTGGCCGGCTTCGTGGTCGGCTTTCCGATTCCCGAGGTGCTGCAGGGCATCAACGCCTTCACGCTGGGCATGCGTTCGGTCAATCCCAAGGCCACGGTCAAGGTGGTCTGGCTGGATACCTGGTTTGACCCGCCGCGCGAGCGCGATGCGGCCATGGCGCTGTTCAACGGCGGCGTGGACGTGGTGTCCTTCCAGGTCGCATCCACCGCCGTGATGCAGGCAGCCCAGGAGCGCGGCCGCATGGCGATTGCCTACCACTCCGACATGCGCAAGGACGGGCCCGACGCCCAGTTGCTGGCCGTCACCCACCAGTGGGGCGACTACTACACGGCGCGCGCCAAAGCGGTGCTGGACGGCAGCTGGAAGAGCCAGGACACCTGGGGCGGCGTGCGCGAGGGCATGATCCGCGTGGAGGGCTTCGGCCCCAAGCTGCCGCCCGCCGTGCGCGAGGAAGTGCTGAAGCGCCAAAAGGACATGGCCCAGGGCCGCCTGCAGCCCTTCAAGGCCGGCGACCAGCCGGTGCGCGACAACCAGGGCCAGGTGCGCATTCCTGCCGGCAAGCAGCTGGACGATGCGCAGATCCTGCAGATGAACTGGCTGGTGGAAGGCGTGCAGGCCACCCTGCCCAAGTGATGCGGCCTGCGGGGCGTCCGGTCCTGGCGTAAACCCTAGGATGGCGCCTGCCGATGGCGCCTATAGCGCTGCGGATATGGCATCTGCCTGTCCGCCCGCTAAGCTTGGCGGCATGCAAATCTACCGTTCCTCATTGCTGCGTTTTGCCGACGATGGCCAGGCGCTCTACGACGAAGACGGCCTGCTGGCCGTCGCCCCGGATGACAGGGGGCAGCAGCGCGTCGTCGCCGCCGGCAGCTGGCAGGCGCTGCAGGCGCAGTTCACCAGACAGCCGGGCGCCGAAGTCACCGATCTGCCGGGCCGCATCCTGGCGCCAGGCTTCATCGACCTGCACATCCACTACCCGCAGACCGATGTGATCGGCGCGCCCGCCGCCGGCCTGCTGCCCTGGCTGGAGAAATACACCTTTCCGCACGAGTCGGCCTTTTGCGAACGCGCCCATGCCGACAGCGTGGCCGAGTTCTTCCTGGACGAGCTGCAGCGCAACGGCGTGACCACGGCGCTGGCCTTTGCCACCTCGCACCCCGGGTCGGTCGATGCGCTCATGGGCGCGTCGCAGGCCCGCGGCATGCGCATGATCACGGGCAAGGTGCTGCAGGACCGCCACAGCCCCGACGGCGTGCGCGACCAGACCGAGCAAAGCCTGATCGATACCGAAACCCTGATCCAGCGCTGGCATGGCGTGGACCGCCTGGGCTACGCGATCACGCCGCGCTTTGCGCCCACCAGCACGCACGAGCAACTGCGCGGCGCAGGCGAGCTGGCCGCACGCTACGCCGATGTCTGGATCCAGTCGCACGTGGCCGAGAACCTGGACGAAGTGCGCTGGGTTGCCGAACTCTTTCCGAAGGCCCGCAGCTATCTGTCGGTCTACGACGACTTCGGCCTGATGCGCGAGCGTGCTGTCTACGCGCACTGCATCCACCTGGACGACGAGGACCGCGCACTGATGCGTGAACGCAGCACCGCTGCGGCCGTCAGCCCCACCAGCAACCTGTTCCTGGGCAGCGGCTTCTTCGACTTTGCGCGGGCCGATGCCGCGCAGTTCCTCTACGGCCTGGCCAGCGACGTGGGCGGCGGCATGAGCTTCAGCCCCTTCCGCACCATGCAGGCCGCCTATGTGGCGGGCCGCGAGGGCCAGACCAAGCAGGGCCTGAGCCTGTCGCCGGGCAACCTGTGGTGGCAGCACACGGCGGGCGCGGCGCGCGCCCTGGGCCTGGCGGGGCAGGTGGGCAACCTGCAGCCGGGCTGCGAGGCCGACTTCGTGGTCATCAACCCGGCCTGCACGCCGCTGCTCGAGCGCAAGACCCGCCAGGCCGAGAGCCTGGACGAGCTGCTGTTCGCCATGATCATCCTGGGCGATGACCGCCTGATCGAGCGCACCGTCGTTTCTCAAGCAAAATAGCGCTTTTGCGCCAGTGCCCGGCCGGGTGCTGGCGCCTGACAAGTGCAGCTAGGGAACGAGGAATTGCCATGAGCATCAAGAGCGACAAGTGGATCCGTCGCATGGCCGAGGATCACGGCATGATCGAGCCTTTCGAGCCGGCCCAGGTTCGCAACGTCGATGGCCGCAAGATCATCAGCTACGGCACCAGCAGCTATGGCTACGACATCCGCTGCGCACCCGAATTCAAGGTGTTCACCAACATCCACAGCACCGTGGTGGACCCCAAGAACTTCGATGAGAAAAGCTTCGTCGATTTCGAGGGCGACAGCTGCATCATCCCGCCCAACAGCTTCGCGCTGGCGCGCACGGTCGAGTACTTCCGCATCCCGCGCAACGTGCTGACCATCTGCCTGGGCAAGAGCACCTACGCGCGCTGCGGCATCATCGTCAACGTCACGCCCTTCGAGCCCGAATGGGAAGGCTATGTGACGCTGGAGTTCTCCAACACCACGCCGCTGCCCGCCCGCATCTATGCCGGCGAGGGCTGCGCCCAGGTGCTGTTCTTCGAGAGCGATCCCGACGATGTCTGCGAGGTGAGCTACCGCGACCGTGGCGGCAAGTACCAGGGCCAGGTGGGCGTGACGCTTCCCAAGGCCTGACGGCTTTGGCCCGGAAGACAAGGCCCGCAGCGAAAGCTGCGGGCCTTTTTCATCGCCGGGCCGCCCCAAGATGAAAAGCAGCCCCCTCGGGGGGCAGCGGACCTTGCGCAGCAAGGGAAGCGTGGGGGCCATTTTTCATCGCCGGGCCGCCCCAAGATGAAAAGCAGCCCCCTCGGGGGGCAGCGGACCTTGCGCAGCAAGGGGAGCGTGGGGGCCATTTTTCATTCCACCAGCGCCAGGGCGGCGTCGATGCGCGAATGTGCGCCGCAGCTCTCGCGCCGTGCGGCGGCGGCCGTGGCCATGAGCCAGCAGACATCGAGCTGATTGCACAGCGCATGGCCTGCGGCAGGTGCCAGCCTTTCACGCCATGCCGCAATGCGCTGCACGGCCTGCGCCAGGCCCTGGTCGCTGCGCTGTATGCCCACGCAGTCCTGCATGAGCTGGCGCAACTCCTGCGCGATGGCGGCCGTGTCCTGCTCCTGTGCGCCGGCCTGCAGGGTTTCGGTCGGCCGGGCCGGCGCAGGGGCGGCAGCCGGTTGCTGCGCGATGGCCCGGGCGGCCGCGCGCCCCATCACCACGCATTCGAGCAGCGAATTGCTGGCCAGCCGGTTGGCGCCGTGCAGGCCGGTGCGCGCCACCTCGCCAATGGCGTGCAGGCCATCGACATCCGTGCGCCCGTCGATGCCGGCCAGCACGCCGCCGCAGGCGTAGTGGGCGCAAGGGGCGACGGGAATCGGCTGCGTGGCAATGTCGATGCCATGGCTGGCGCACAGGGCCATCACGCCGGGGAAATGCGACTGCAGCCAGGCACGTGGCCGGTGGGTGATGTCCAGGTGCACGAAGGCCAGGCCATGGCGGTCCATCTCGTGCCGGATGGCCCGGGCCACGATGTCGCGCGGCGCCAGTTCGGCCCGCTCGTCATGGGCAGGCATGAAGCGCGTGCCGTCCGGCAGGCGCAGCAGGGCGCCTTCGCCGCGCAATGCCTCGGAGACCAGGCCGGCCGCACGGCCGCCCACCTGCAGGGCCGTGGGATGGAACTGCATGAACTCCAGGTCGCCCACGCGGCAGCCTGCGCGCCAGGCCATGGCCACGCCGTCGCCCGTGGCGGTGGCCGGGTTGGTGGTGGCGGGATAGACCTGCCCCAGCCCGCCCGTGGCCAGCACGGTATGCGCGGCATGCCAGCGCTGCAGGCGGCCATCGGGCAGGCACACCAGCGCGCCTGTGCAGTGCGCAGGCTGTCCTTCCGTCAGCAGGTCCAGCGCGCTGGTGTGCTCATGCAAATCGATGTTCGCGCGCTCCCGGCAGGCGCGCAGCAGGGCGGCGTGCACGGCCTGGCCGGTGCAGTCGGCGGCATGCACGATGCGGCGGCGGCCATGGCCGCCCTCGCGCGTGAGGTGCAGGCCACCGCTGTCGTCGCGCGTGAAAGGCACGCCGTGGGCCACCAGCCAATCGATGGCGGCAGGCGCCTGCTCGAGGATGGCGCGCACGGCCTGCGTATCGCACTGGCCTGCGCCCGCGACCAGGGTGTCTGCCGCGTGTTCGTCGATGCTGTCCTGTGCATCCAGCACGGCGGCAATGCCGCCCTGGGCCCAGGCGCTGGCGCATTCCTCGGCCGCGCCCTTGCTGAGCAGGGCCACGCGCAGATGCGGCGGCAGCGACAGGGCGGCGGCCATGCCGGCCAGGCCGGCGCCGATGATGAGTACGTCTGTGCAAGGCTGTGTCATGGCGCTGTCCTCAGGCGGGACCGAAATGCTGGAAAAGCGCTCCATCGCGCGCAAGGTCTCCGCTGGCGCGCACGGGCTGGCGGTGGCCGGCCGCGAAAGCCAGCATGCGTTCGATGGGGCGGCGCGCGGCCTGGGCAATGGCGGGGTCCACCTCGATGGCGCACAGGCCCTGCTCCAGGGCCAGCTCCACGCCCTGCAGGCTGTTCATCGCCATCCAGGGACACATTGCGCAGCTCTTGCAGGTGGCGCCCTGGCCGGCCGTGGGCGCGGGCAGGAAGGTCTTGCCCGGGTAGCGCATGCGCATGTCGTGCAGGATGCCCTGGTCGGTGGCGACGATGAAGGTGTCGGTGGGCAGCCGGCCAGCCGCGTTGATGAGCTGGGTGGTGGAGCCCACCACGTCGGCCTGGGCGGCCACGGCGGCCGGCGACTCGGGGTGAACGAGGATGGTGGCCTGCGGGTGCTCCAGCGCCATGGCGGCCAGTTCGTCAGCCTTGAACTCGTCATGGACCAGGCAGGAGCCATGCCACAGCAGCATGTCGGCGCCGGTCTGGCGCTGGATGTGGGCGCCCAGGTGGCGGTCGGGAGCCCAGAGGATTTTCTCGCCGCAGGCGTGCAGGTGGGCCACGATGTCCTGTCCCACCGACGATGTGACCACCCAGTCGGCGCGCGCCTTCACCGCCGCGCTGGTGTTGGCGTAGACCACGACCGTACGGTCCGGGTGGGCGTCGCAAAAGGCGCTGAACTCGTCTGCCGGGCAGCCCAGGTCCAGCGAGCAGCTGGCGTCGTCGTCGGGCATGAGCACCCGCTTTTCCGGGCTGAGGATCTTGGCGGTCTCTCCCATGAAGCGCACGCCGGCCACGACCAGGGTGCTGGCCTGGTGCTGGGCGCCGAAGCGCGCCATCTCCAGCGAATCGCCCACGCAGCCGCCGGTCTCGCGCGCCAGGTCCTGCAGTTCGCCGTCCACGTAGTAATGGGCCACGAGCACGGCATCGCGCTCGTGCAGCAGGGCGCGTATGCGCTCGGCGGTCCGAAGGCGCTGGGCGCGGTCAAGTTCGGGAGGAATGCGGGCCCAGGCCTCGCCGATGCCGCACTGGCCGGCGAGGGAGAAATGGGGCTTGTCGTACTGCACGGATTTGAGCTGCATGGTGGCCGTCCGGGACTGTGGAAAGGGCTGATAGTGGCTGCGAATAATATGCTCAATTTGAGTATTAGTGTGGTGTTTTTTGCCGCACAGGTGTTTTGCGGCAGTCAGGAAATCGAGGGCGGGAAAAGCGGCGCGGGGCCGCCTCAGCGCTGCAGCTGCACGTTGTTGCGGCCTGCGCCCTTGGCCTCGTACAGCGCTTCGTCGCCACGGCGCAGCATGGCGGTGGCAGTGTCCGTGGTGCCGCGCAGCGTGGCCACGCCCACGCTGGCGGTGACTGGCTCGCCGTGGGCCATCGGCGTGGCCGCCAGCAGTTCGCGCAGTTGCTCGGCAATGACCACGGCGGCATCGGCCGTGGTGTCGGGCAGCAGCGCCAGGAATTCCTCGCCCCCCATGCGGGCCAGCACGTCGGACTCGCGCAGCCGCATGCGGAAGGCGCGCGCCAGGGTGCGTAGCACGGCGTCGCCCATGTCGTGGCCGTGCTGGTCGTTGATGCGCTTGAAGTAGTCCACGTCGATGACGAGAACGCTCAAGGGGCGGCCGCTGCGGCGCGCCAGCGCCATGGCGAAGTCCAGCTGGAAGTCGAAGCCCCGGCGGTTGAGCAGGCCCGTGAGCGGATCGCTGCGCGCCTGGTGCTCCAGTTCGGCATTGGCCTGCTGCAGCTGCAGCGTGCGCTCGCGCACCTGGCGCTCCATGGCCTCGTTGGCCGAGCGCAACTGGGCAATGCTGCCGCGCAGCGCCTGCGAAAGGCGATGCACTTCGCGGCTGCTGTGCAACTGCGGGATGTCGGAGGCCGCACCGCTGCCGTCGATGCCATTGGCGGCACGGGCCAGGCGCTTGAGATCCTGGCTCAGCCTGCGCGCCACCAGCCAGGCGATGACGGCGGCCACCAGCGCGGCCGCCAGGCCGCCGGCCAGCACCTGGTGCATGGCCTGGCGCGCGGGCGCGTAGGCGCTGTCATGCGGCTGGCGGGCCACGATGTGCCAGCCCATGGCCGTTGCCCGGTTGTGGGCCTGCAGCGGCACGGTGGCCGTCAGAAAGCTCTGCGGGCTGTCCTGCCAGCGCGCCACCTGTACGGGCTGCAGCGTGGCATCGGCCGTATCGGCAGACACGGTATGGGCCACCGGCAGGCGCTGGTCCAGGGCCAGCAACGGCTCCAGGCTGTCGCCCGGCGCGTGGATGAGCCGTCCACGCCGGTCGAAGATGAACAGGCCGATCTGCCGGTCGGCGCTGTCGGCCTGCTGCAGGGTCTGCATGGTTTCGCGCACCCATTCCCAGCTGCTGTGCATGCACAGCACGCCCTGGGTGAGATCGCCCACGCGAATGGGCGCCGCGAAGTCCATGAACCGGCGCGGCGCGCCGTCGGCCGCAGGCGGCAGCAAGGCGGACATCACAGGCGAGGAGGCGCGCACATCGCCCACATGGACGCGCTGCAGGCCCGGCTCGAACCAGGGCCGGTCGCTGACATCGAGGCCCACCAGCACCTGGTCGGTCGCGCTGCGCACCGTGCCCTCGGCGTCGGCCACGCCGATCCAGAGGCTGGTGGGCGTCAGCGAACGGGCGCGGTTGAGCAGTGCGCCCACGCCCGGGGCCTCCAGCCCCTGGATCCAGAGCTCCGGCGAGGCGGCCAGCACTTCCACGGTATGGGCGCGGCTGAACAGGCCATCGGACAGCTGCCGGGCGGCGTTGGAGGCCATGGCATGCAGCGAGGCGCTGACCTCGCGCTCCATGCGCCAGCGCAGCAGCTCGCCGAATGCCAGCGACATCAGCACCGTCACGCCCACCAGCAGCGAGCCGAAGACCAGGGCCAGTTGCGTGCGCAGGCCCAGGCGCTGCCAGCGACTGGGCGCGGCGCTGGAAGCCGGGGCGGGGGAATCCGGGGGGAAAAGCTCGTTCAACGCAGAAATCCGCTTTCAACTGTTCTGGAGTGCGGCCCGGCGCATGGCCAGGCGGGTGGCTGCAAGATCCCAGCCACCCCAGCCGCAGCATTTGAACAGCACGGGCGAATCCGAGCGCGGCCATTGCTCGCGCACCACCTGCTCCAGCGTGGGCAGGGCGGCGACATCGATGCCGGCCTGCAGCAGGTCACCGGCCTCATGCAGCGCATCCCCGGTATCGACCACCACGCGGCCCGACTGCAGCAAGCCCTGGCACAGGCCGGGTGCCAGCTCCACCATCTGCGGCGTGAAGGCGCCCACGGCCGAGATGAAGGCATCGCTGCGCGGCGCCTCGCGCAGCACCACGGCCCGGGCGGGCGTGCAGGTCACGATCAGCGGGCAGTGGCGCGCCGCCGCCTCCACATCCTCCACGGCGGTGGCCTGCAGTCCCATGGCCCGGGCCTGGTCGACCAGCGCCTGGGCGCTCTGCGCGCTGCGCGATGCCACCTGAACCTCGCGCACGCCCAGGCCTGCGGCAAAGGCCTGCAAATGGGCCAGGCCCTGCACGCCGGCGCCCACGATCAGCAACGGACCCTGCGGATTCGGCGCCAGCCTTTGCGCGGCCAGCAGCGATACGGCGGCCGTGCGCCGCGCCGTGACCGTCGGGCCGTCCAGGATCAGGCGGCGCTCGCCCGTGGCCACGTCGAAGACCACCACATCCCCCTGGATGGTGGCGCGCGGCGTGCCGGCGTTGCCGGGCGTGAAGCTGATCAGCTTGGTCATGGCCACCTGGCCGTCGGTGGCGGGCATGCAAAACAGGCTGCCACCGGCCGGCAGGGGCATCACGATGCGCGCCGGCACCTGCGCTGCCTGGGGCTGCAGCAGCAGGGCGGCGATCTCTTCGGCCAGTTCGTTCCAGGGCAACAGCCCGGCCGTGGCCTGTGCGTCAAGGGCGGTGGAGGAGGGCATGCTGGAATGGCTCATGGCCGCGACTGTACACAGTAGGCTTGGATCGACCAATTCGCGATGTGTCCAGTGCTGCGCACAGGCCCGTGAGGGCCTGCGCAGGCACTACGATGTCGCCTATGTCACAAAAGCCTTCTTATCCGCGCGAAGAGCCCCGCTGGGACGGTTCGGCGCGGCCCGAAGCTCCGCGCAAGGAATCGGCCCCGCGCTATGAGCAGCAGCGGCGCGGACCCGCGCCCGAGCCGTGGCAGCGCGAGCAG